>NZ_JVVG01000072.1:0-47383 GCF_001053265.1 Carnobacterium sp. 1290_CSPC | reverse complement strand
AACTAAAAAACGTATTCGTGTGCTTTAAAATTATTTACCAACACTATTTGTAAAAGAACCTAAAAAAACGAGCTACTTGAATTAAAAAATTCATGAACTCGTTTTTTGTTTGTTATTTTATGATTTTAAACATTTTCTGCAATGTAACGTACTAATTCTTCTGATTTTTCCCAGCCTAAGCATGGGTCAGTGATTGATTGACCAAATACGTCGCCACCTGGCTCTTGACGGCCATCTTGTAAGTATGATTCGATCATGAAACCGCGAACGTAAGCTTTAATGTCTTCGTTCCATTGACGGTTTTGTAAGACTTCTTGTACGATTCGGATTTGATCCAAATAGTTTTTACCTGAATTATCATGGTTTGTATCGATCACAACAAATGGGTTACGGTAGTCTTCTTTTTTATAGTTGTTGATGGTTTTGATTAGGTCTTCGTAGTGGTAGTTTGGCACTACTTCTTTGTTTTCAAGGGTACCACCACGTAGGATAACGTGGGCATAAGGGTTACCACTTGTTAATACTTCTTGACCTGAATACATTAACTCTTGTGGTTTTTGCGCCGCATGTAGGGCGTTAAAGGTCACAGTGAGGTTACCTGATGTCGGGTTTTTTAAACCAACAGGGCAGTCTAAACCAGAAGCAACGAAACGGTGTTGTTGGTTTTCAACAGAACGGGCACCTACAGCGTGATAAGATACTAAGTCTTCTACAAATTGTAAGTTATCTGGGTATAACATTTCGTCTGCAGTTGTCATGCCTGTTTCAGTGATGACACGACGGTGCATGTTACGAACAGCTTTCATACCGCGGATTAAGCTTGTTTCACCAGTTGGATCTTGTTGGTGTAACATGCCTTTATAACCGTCACCATTTGTACGTGGTTTGTTGGTATAAACACGTTGTACAATAAAGACTTTATCTTTCACTTCTTCTTGTAATTTGGCTAAACGGTGTGCATATTCAACTACTGCTTCCTCGTTATCAGCGGAACATGGTCCGATAATTAATAAGAAACGGTCGTCCTCACCAGACATAATTGCACGTAATTCTTTATCGCGCGCTTCTTTAATTGCATTCTCTTCATCAGTTAACTTTGCATGTGACTTGATCACATCAAAATCAACAGTTTCACTTATTGGTTTAAAGCTCATCATTTACCCTCCTGTAATCATAGCTCTAAGTATATTCTAACAAATTTGTAACCAAATAGCATTGTTTATCAACATTTCTTGTGAATTCTGCAGTCATCCCTTTAGTAAAATAATTGAAAACGCATTCCTAATCTACTATTATCATGACATACGACATTTTGAACGGGGGACAAGAGACTATGACAACAAAAATATACTTAATGCGCCATGGCCAAACGCTATTCAATGTCTTAAATAAGATACTAGGTGTGTCAAAGAAATTTTTTAATTGACGTTAGTGTAAGAAATGCGGGTGTTTTCTAGGCAATCATTTAAAAGATAGGTTCGAAGTAAATTGGACTTTCTTTCTATTAAAGTTATATAATGCAGTCAATCGCACAAGACCCAGTGTTAAAAGTGTGTAAAGTAGGGCAAGGTTAGGGAGGAAAACGATGAACAAACATGATGTAAACCGTAAAGGGACTAAGGACGACCATTCGTTTCGAAATGTCTATAAAATTGAAATCAGTGGCTTACAAGGGAACAACTACGATGAATTAGACGACAATAATTTAAAGGTCAGTGTCAAAAGTATCCTATTGAAGGTTGTGATATTCCTACTTGTGGGTGTCATTACTTTCTTTATTTTTAAAGAAGATATGTGGTCTACAGATACCAAGGCGGCTTCCTTGGCTAGCATCTACTTTATTGTGACAGCGCTGGTTGTGGGCTATTTGGGCACAGTCTTAGTAGACCTATTATTCGGTCGTAAAAAGAAAAGTAAGAAATAAGCTGACTGGGTGATTGACTAGTTTTTTTATAGTCAAAGGGGTGGCTATTTGACCAATGTGGTGCTTGTCAATCGGGGATTTTTTTTAAAAATACGATAAATTGAATAAATATTACAGAAATATTACAAGAAATAAGGTATAATAGGTAAAAGCTTTAATAGAGTCAATTGGGAAGGGAGATAATTGAATGAAGAAAGTTTCGATGTGGGTATTGGGGGCAGTCTTAGCATTATTAATAGTAGGCTACGGTGTAGGTGTGTATTATTATCAATCACATTTCTTACCGGCGACGACTGTTTCTAATGTAAATGTCAGTGGGATGACAAAGTCTGACGCGGAAGCTGCAGTGGCCAAGGCCAACAATGAACGTACCATGAAAATTACTGACCAAGGTCAAGAAGTAGTTACCATGAATTTACAAGAAGCTGGCTTTCAAGCAGCAGAAAATAAAGCTTTTGATGACATTCTAAATCAACAATCAACCTTCACATGGCCAGTTGAATTTGTCAGCAATGCTTTAAAATCTGTGGATGCCAACGAAAGTAATGAGTGGACGGTTGACCGTGAGGCATTCAAGTTTTACTTTGACCAGTTAGACATTGATCAAGAAGGCGCAACACCATCAACAAGTGCACAAGTAGTCATTAATGATGAAACAAAGGCGGTAGAAGTGGTGCCTGAAACACAGGGTAACCAAGTTACGTCAGATTCATTGGCGGATGCCGTTTTGGCAAGTGTAAAAGCAGGAACAAGTGAGCTAGATTTAGCGGATGCTTACGTGAAACCAGAAGTGACTAGCGATTCAGAGGCTATTCAAATGGCTAAATCTGAATTGGAGGGTATCTTATCAGCAAGTATCGGCCTACAAATTGAAGATGAAGTTGTGAATATTCCAAGCGAAACGCTAGCGGCATGGGTAAGTACGGATGATAAAGGAAAAGTCCAAGTGGATAAAGAGGCGATCGACCAATACTTATACGAGTGGAATGTGGAAAATGCTGGGTTGAACCAAGACCACCAATTCCAATCTACTGAATCAGGTGAAGTGACGATTACACCAGGTATTTACGGTTGGTACATCGAGCGCGAAATGACTACGCAATTGGTTGCGGAAGCAGTCCTTGCGGGTGAAGATACAGTGATTCAACCAAATATTTGGGGTGGCGGTTATAACCAAGATGACTTCTTCGGCACTTCTTATATTGAAGTGGACTTAAGCAAGCAAAAGATGTTCGTTTATATTGATGGCGAACAAAAGATTGCTACTGATATCGTGAGCGGAAATACAGGTACTGACACAGTTCCAGGTGCCTATGAGATTTGGAATATGGAAAATCCATCAGTATTGAAAGGGTATAACCCAAGAACAGAAAAAGATTATGCGGTACCCGTAGACTACTGGATGGCCTTTGACTTTACGGGCCAAGGAATCCATGACGCCAACTGGCAATCAAGCTTTGGTGGCGACGCCTACCAACAAAATGGGTCTTTAGGTTGTATTAATACACCACCACAAACAATGGCTAAAGTATATGAATTAGCTTATGTAGGATTACCAGTAATTGTGTTCTAAAACCTTTTTTGGAAAAAGGTAACCTTTCTTAGACTAGGATAAATGAATTGAAAACTAGCATATGCATTTTTAGTGGTCGAGGACTTAGTTTCTCGGCCTTTTTTGCTATCTGTAGGGATAGTTATATAACAGAATGTCCGTGAGATTGTAACAGTTAAATGTGCTAGACATCAATATAAAATGCTGTTAATATGGTACACATGATATAGAAGAAGGTGACGAGATACATGATAGAATTTAAGCAAGTGGCCAAAGAATTTATCAATGGTAGTAACCGCATACAAGCGTTAAACCAAGTAAGCTTAAATATTCAATATCGAGAAATATTTGGCTTAGTTGGTGAAAGTGGGGCTGGTAAATCGACTTTGTTGCGGTTTATCAATGCCCTAGAAAAGCCCAGCTCTGGACAAGTTCTAGTAGACGATGACCTAGTCAATGACTTATCTGGGAAAGACTTGCGGGCATTTCGAAAAGACATCAGTATGGTCTTTCAACAATTCAACCTATTAAACAATAAAACAGTAGCCGAAAATGTTGCCTTACCCTTAAGTTTGCACAAGTACGATGATCCTTTAACCGTGGATGAGGTCTTGGCTTTTGTGGGTTTAGCAGATAAAAAAGACCACTACCCAAGTCAATTATCAGGTGGTCAAAAACAACGAGTGGGGATTGCCCGATCCTTAATTACCCGCCCTAAAATCTTGTTGGCCGATGAACCGACATCAGCCTTGGATACCCGAACTACTGGCGAGATTGTGAAAGTATTAAAAGCTGCCCATAAAGCCTATCCTATGACCATGATTGTGGTGACCCACGAACTTGAAGTCATTAAGGCATTATGCCAACGGGCTGCCATTTTAGAAAATGGACAAGTCAGTCAAGTGGTAACAGTCAAGCCAGGTATCCAGGCTGTTTCAGACGGAAACCAGTCTTACGCTGACCATGTATTGGAGGTGCTTGAAGGTAATGAATAACCTACAAGAATATGGTCAACGGTTGATCGAATTTCTACCCGATATCATTGAAAGTCTTGGTGAAACAGGGATTATGATGAGCTTTGCTATGGTGGCAGCAATTATTTTAGGCCTACCTTTGGGAACGATTTTATTCTTAACCGATGAGGACAATCCAAGAGAAAATAAGCTGGTCTATCAGGTCTTATCCTTTATCATCAACATTATCCGGTCATTCCCATTCTTACTATTGGTTGTCTCTATGCAACCTCTGATTCGAGCGACTTACGGCCGAGCGACAGGGGACCCAGTGGCGGCATCCTTTCCAATGATGGTGATTGCCATCGCACTATATGCCCGCTTTGTTGAACAGTCTTTACTGGACGTTGACCGCGGTGTTCTTGAAACGGCCGAGGCTTTAGGGGCCAACACTTGGCAATTGGTGACCAAGTTCCTCTTCGTTGAAGCCAAATCGTCCTTAATTATTGGCTATACGACGGCATTTGTGTCCTTCATTTCCTATTCGACCATTATGGGGGTTGTCGGCGGAGGGGGTATTGGTGACTTCGCCATTCGCTATGGCTACCAGCGCTATGAAACCGACATGATGTACACGGCTATCGTTTTGATTATTGTGATCGTACAAGTTTGTCAGTGGTTAGGACTTAAACTAGCTAAGAAAGTCGACCACCGTTAAGTTAGTGGTTGTTGAGGCACAACTCATTGGAAAATAGCTTTATTTTCCTTAAGTTGGCGCCAGCTTAAAATACGGTAATCTTTTTACAAAAAAAATTTGGAGGTAAGATGTATGAAGAAAGGTTTATTGTTTACAGGGGTATTATCAGCAGGTTTGTTGCTTGCGGCATGTGGGAACGGGAGTGAAAGCGCTGAGTCAACGGCGACTGAATCAGCAGCTTCAAGTGAAGATACAGTAATCAAAGTGGCGTCTCATACGACACCAATGACTGATATCGTGGAATTGGCTGCTGAAGTGGTGGAAGAACCCTACACAATTGAATTGGTAGAAGTGTCCGATAATATTCAATACAACGAAGCGGTTTTAAATGATGAAGCAGATGCCTCATTTGCCCAACATGAGCCGTTCATGGAAGTTTTCAATGAAGAACGTAACGGTGACTTAGTAGCTATTCAACCGATTTACAATGCTGTCGTTGGTTTCTATGCACCAGAATATGAAAGTATTGAGGATATTGAAGATGGCGCAGAAGTGGCTATTCCAAGTGATATGACCAATGAAGCGCGTGCTTTACATATTTTAGACGCTCAAGGTTTGATTGACGTACCGGATGAAACTTTTGTAACAGTTGATGATATTACGGAAAATGACAAAAACCTAAACTTTACCCATGTCGACTTGTTGAATTTAAATGCTTCGTATCAAGATGGTGTGGACTTAGTCTTTAACTATCCAACTTATATTTCAGAAATTGGTTTAACACCAGAAGAGGCGTTATTCCTGGAAGAAGATGATTCTAACCGTTTCGCCTTACAAATCGTAACTCGTGAAGGCAATGCAGATTCAGAAAAAATACAAGCATTGAAAGCAGCCTTTACCTCACAAGAAGTCTATGACTATTTAGAAGAACTAGCTGCAAGTGGTCACTTAGAACCAGTCTTCGAAAATCCATCAGAACAATAATTTGAACCAGTAATTAAGTAAGATTTCGGCTTATACTTTATCTATCATCGCCTTAAAAAGCAGTGGGCATGCTAGGTAAGCTCCGTCTGAAACTCTTTCTAGTAGAGATTAATAGGCTAACTTAATAAGTAAAAGCTATTAATGTCACGTTACATATTATTGTTCAAGGCATTCTTCAATTATGAGAAACAAATATTTTGTAATATAGGCGTGATCATCAATTGGTCATGTCTTTTTTTAGGTCATTTTTGATAGGTGCTTACTATTGATCGCTTATTCAGGTCAAATGATAACCGGAAAAGTTTTCAAGTTTTTTGTCAAAAGTCTGACAAATACTGATATTAGGGTGTTTTTTAATGAATAAGATGTGCTTAAAAGGTACATGGAATACAATTATTGTATTTTGTGTACCCTTTTTTGATCGCTATTTTTGCCACTTCTATATCAGTGATGATAGCGGTTAACGATTAAAAGAAGATGATAATCAGATGAAAACCTAAGAGGGATAAAGGATTTTGTCCTTTTTTCAAAAAAAGGCGATCAGACGAAAGTGAATTCATTGATTGTTTTTCCTAGGCAGTAATATTGATGCAGATGCATGAGATTTGTTAAATTTACTGCAAGCAAAAGTTGCAAATCATTTTTATAACCAATTGCTTTGATGAGTAGAGTAGTTATGCAGGTAATCGACAGCGAGTCTGGATTTGGTGAAATCAGATGTTTACCGGTAATGAAAATGAGCTCTGAGCATCTAGTCAGTGAAAGCTGGTTAGACGGGTGGGACCGTTATTTCTTTCAGTATGTAAGGTATTTACTGGATAAGAGATTGCTCGCGAGGGCAATTTGAATAAGGGTGGCACCGCGATCGTTAACCAATCGCCCCTTCTTAATAGACAGGGTTGTTTATTAGGGAGGGATTTTTATTTTTCAAAAAATGTCTAGATGTATGAAATCAATGAAAGCAATCACCAAAGAAAGAGGGAAGGATATGACAAAAGTAACTTTAATTGTAGGCGCAAATTCATTATCTTCACGACTGAATGGTCTGGTGGCCTATGCCCAGCAGGTGTTATTCGAATATAAGATTCAAACGCAGGTGATTCAAGTCCATATGTTACCAGCTGAAGCTTTGATGACGGCGGACTATACGGATAAGACGCTTCAAGCGGTCAACCAACAGTTATTGAATTCAGATGGGGTTTTGGTATTTACGCCAATCTTTCAAGGAAGCTACTCAGGGATTTTAAAGGCATATCTTGATGTATTGCCGCCAAAGGCGCTGCAGGACAAGGTGGTTTATGGCTTGGGATTAGGTGGATCAAAACACCACTTGTTGGCCCTGCAATATGCTTTGGAGCCTGTCTTGAAAGAACTGGGTACAGAAGAATTGTTACAGTCAACCTTTGCGACGCAAGATCAAGTTGTGAAAGATGGTAGAGATTTTATTATCGAAGACAGTGTAACCAATCGAATAGATGAACAACTTTATAGATTTACCAGCCGTATCGGCCATGAGGTTATTAAGGAGGAAGCAAGATGGGAAAAGATCGTATAAGAATTGCTACTAAAGAGGACGCACCAGCATATTTAGCTCTTATTCAAGAGTCATTCCAAGAGGTGAAGGATTTAGGTATTGATTGGCCGTCAACAAACGCTACGTTAGAATCGGTCACAGAAAATATTGAAACGGGGATTGCCTTAGTCTTAGAGCGGGATGACCAGTTAATTTCAACCATCACGATTCGACAACCCTGGGAAAATAATAGCCCCATTTCACATTATCCTTTCTTGTGGTGGTTTGCGACTGCGAACGAATTTAAGGGACAAGGGATTGGGAAGAAATTCCTGAAACAAGTGGAAGAGGAATTCTTGGTGAAAACCTTAAAAGCACCAGCCTATGTCTTAGGAACTTCTGGTAAGAGACATCCATGGTTACTGGATATGTATTTGAGAAATGGCTACCAAGTCTTAGGCACAAGAGAAGATCCGAATGATATCGGGGTTTCCTTGTATAAAGTCTTGATTCCCGAACGGTTTGATGAAAGCGTCCTTCGGGTTGAAGCACCTTATTATGAGTACCAAGATTTGACTATTTAATGATTTGAAATTTTAGTGAATGAAATGAAAGTGATGGCTGAATAGCCGACTTAACAGTTCCAACAAATAGGAGGAAAAAACTCATGTCAGAATTTTTTAAATGGGAATATGTTGTATCCTTTTTCCCGAAAATATTATCCGCACTCCCTACGACACTAGCCATTGTGGCAGTTGCCACTGCAGTCGGAATGGTACTCGGCTTGGCCATTGCTTTTGTGAGAATTGAAAAAGTGCCAGTCTTGTCACAAATTAGTCAGGTGTTCGTGTCTTTCATCAGAGGTACGCCAATTCTAGTGCAATTGTTCTTAATTTATTACGGGCTACCGATTGTCTTTACGGCTTTAGCCAATATTGAAAAGATTGACTATGTTTACATTACATACGGTTTGAGTACGGCGGCCTTTTTCTCAGAAATCTTCCGGTCAGCGATTTCAAGTGTCGCAACCGACCAAAAGGAAGCGGCAGCCTCTGTTGGCTTGACCAAACTGCAAACCTACCGTCGAATCATTTTGCCACAAGCAGTACGAATCGCCATTCCTGCTACAGGAACCATGATCGTTAGCCTATTACAAGACACGTCACTGGCCTTCTCACTAGGGGTTATCGATGTGATTGGGAAGGTTCGGGCCCTAGCAGCCTTAACGTATCGGTCGCTTGAAGGGTATTTCGTGGCAGCCATCATCTTCATCGTCTTATCTATCGTCTTGGAGCGGGTATTTGCTTGGTTAACTAAACGATTCCAATTCCAATCGAAAGCGAAAACAGAAGTGACACAAGCTGGACTAGATCCAGAGATTTTAATTAAAAATGATGAATTATTTAATACATATACACTTAAAAGTGGAAAAGGGGAGACCTATTAATGAAGAAAAAACCAACTTTTATACGATGGGGATTATTAACTTTTGCAGCAACAGCAGTCCTTGCAGCTTGCGGGTCAGCTGAAGCAACGGATGAAGAAGTAGCATCATCGAATTCAGATGCAGAGACAGTTGTCGTTGGAACAGGGAATGGCTACCAACCATTTGTTTACTTAGATGAAAATGGTGAATTAACAGGATATGATGTGGCTGTCCTTGAAGCGATTGATGAAAAATTAGACGACTACAGTTTTGAATATGAGTCATCTGATTTCAAGAATATCTTGACCTCATTGTCAGCTGGGAAGATTGATTTAGCGGCCCACCAATATGAATACAATGATGAACGAGCGGAGAAATACCTGTACGGGGAAGTGGGCTATACCGACTATACCCTATATATTGTCAACATTGCAGGTGACGAGCAATATGCAACTTTAGATGACCTACAAGGGAAGAAAGTATTCGCTTCACCAGGATCTAACGTGGCTTACTTATTGGAACAATATAATAGTGAACATGAAAATGCAGATGAACAAATCTCCATTATTTATAACGAAAGTGCCAGTGAAATCTTTGTTTCAGGTTTACAAAACGGGACCGCTGATGCAGGAATCTTAACTAAATACGACACCAACAAATACAATGAACAATTCGACGCCAACTTAGAGATTGTCTCTGAACCGATTTCCGTATCAAAAACCTACTTCTTGTATGACAAGGCTGATGAAGAGCTGAAAGAGGCTGTTGACGGCGCCTTACAAGAGTTGATTGATGAGGGGACTTTGAAAGAATTATCGGTTGAATACTTAGGTGACGATTACACCAAATAGAAGATGAAATGGTGGACAGCACAATATGCAGAAAATTTTTGGCAATAAAATTAAAAAAGGGTTTGTGTTAACGGGTATTGCCTCAGCCTTATTACTTGGGGCTTGCGGGAATGCGGATGCTTCAGAAGAGACGACCAAGAATCGGCAGCTAATCCGGATGCAGAAACGATTGTTGTTGGAACGGGGAATGGCTACCAACCATTTGTTTACTTAGGTGAAAATGGTGAATTAGAGGGTTATGACGTGGTCGTGTTGAAGGCCGTCGATAAAAAATTAGACCAATATAACTTTGAATACGAGTCGTCAGACTTCAAGAATATCTTGACTTCGCTACAAGCTGGGAAAGTTGATTTAGCGGCCCATCAATATCAATACAATGATGAACGAGCGGAAAAATATCTCTTTGGTGAGGTGGGTTATAACAATATCACCTTACATATTATTTCGATTGAAGGTGAGGGCGAATACAACAGCTTAGACGACCTACAAGGGAAAAATGTAATCGCCTCACCAGGGGCTAATGAAGCCCATGTCGTTGAAGAATACAATAGCGAACACGGAAAAGATGAACAAATCAACATCGTCTATAACGAAGGTGGTAGTGAAATCTTTATCTCCAGCCTACAAAATGGTACGGCTGATGCAGGAATCCTAAAAGAATATGACGGTAACAAATACAACGAACAATTCAATGCCAACTTGGCCATCTCAGAACAACCAGTTAGTGGTTCAAAAGCCAATTCCTTATATAGAAAAGGTGATGAAGAATTACAGCAAGCCGTTGATGGCGCTGTCCAAGAGTTGATTGATGAAGGAACTTTAGCAGAATTATCCATCGAATATTTAGGCGATGATTATACACAATAAAAGTGAGAAAGTGGGATTAATAATATGAAGAAAATGACACATGAAAGATTCAAAAAAAAGTTTTTAATAACGGGTATTGCCTCAGCCTTTCTACTAGCAGCTTGCGGATCAGCTGAAGCAACTGATGAAGAAGCCACAGCTAATCCAGATGCAGAAACCATTATTGTGGGAACAGGAAATGCTTACCAACCCTTTGTTTACCTAGATGAAAATGAAGACTTACAAGGTTATGATATTGAAGTCTTGCGGGCAGTGGACGAAAAGTTAGACCAATACGACTTTGAATATGAATCCATGGACTTCAAAAATATTCTAACGTCACTTTCAGCCGACAAGGTCCAACTTGCAGCCCACAACTACGCTTATAACGACGAGCGTGGAGCCAAATACCTATACGGGGAAGAAGCCTACAACAATTACGCCCACCATATCGTAGCCGATGAATCTACCGGTCAAGTTTACCAATCTTTAGATGACCTTAAAGGCAAAAAGGTATTTGCATCCCCAGCTAGCGAGGTAGCCAATATTTTAGAGACCTATAACGCTGAAAATGACGATGCCATAGAAATTGTCTACAGTGAAGCGAAGGGTGAATTATTGGTCTCTGGTCTAAAAAACGGGACAGCAGACGCAGCCATTTTAACAAAATTTGACGCTGATAAATACAACGAACAATTCGATATCAACCTACAAGCGTCAGATGAAGCCCTAAAAAGTGCGGGTATCTACTACGTCTTCCAACAAGGTGATGAAGCATTACAAACAGCCGTTGACGGGGCTATCAAAGAATTACGAGAAGAAGGGACTTTATCAGATCTTTCCATTGAAATCCTTGGCGCTGACTACACCAAATAAAGAAAGGAGGGCGCCACTATGCCCATCGATTTTACAGCAATAGCAGAAGCCTTTAAAGCGGCCGTTCCATTTATCCCAGTCACCTTGCGCTTGGCCTTCATTCCCTTATTCATCGGGATGATCTTTGGCCTACTCATCGCACTGGCACGTTTCTTCCAAGTGCCTGTCTTAAGCAAATTTCTCGCTGGTTTAATTACCATTGGAAAAGGGGTACCAGTTGTTCTAAGTTTAATGGTTGCTTACCTACTTTTCTCAGACTTGTTCGATCAAGTAGCCACTAGCTTAAGCTTGCCGATACGTTTTTCAGATATCAACCGTGAATACATTGGCATTTTTGTCCTTAGTTTCACGGCAACCATTTCCCTTTCGGAGATTTTCCGAGGTGCCTTATCTGCCATTCCAAAAGACCAATGGGATGCAGCGGCATCCATTGGTTTAACCCAATTTCAAACCATTGCCCGGGTCATTTTCCCACAAATGATCCCCATCGCATTACCCATGATTTGTAGTCAATTAATCGTCTTAATCAAGGCATCTTCATTGGTATCCTTGGTCTCAGTGGTCGATGTCTTGAACGGGGCTTTAATTACAGCGACAACAAGCTATACCTTCCTAGAATCTTATATCGCAGCAGCCGTCATTTATTGGGCGCTGTCGATTACAGTGGAACAAGTATCGCAATTATTTGAACGCAACTACACCAGAAAATTTGTGAAAGGAAGTGCCCTATGATACAAGTTGAAAACATCCACAAAAAATTTGATCAAAATGAAATCCTTAAAGGGATCGATTTAACCATTAACCAAGGCGAGGTGGTCGTAATTATTGGCCCATCTGGTTCAGGGAAGACCACCTTCCTTCGCTGCCTAAACTTTTTAGAGCGTGCGGATGAAGGGTATCTGAAAATTGGTGACCAGCAAGTAGACTTTGAAAAAGTTTCTAAGAAAGAAATTCTAGATATTCGTAAGAAAACGGCTATGGTTTTCCAACAATATGCGCTATTTTCAAACCGGACGGCTTTAGAAAATGTCATTGAAGGTTTAGTGGTTGCCCGTAAAGTGCCTAAGAAAGAAGCGACAGAAAAAGGGCGTGACCTCTTAGCTAAGGTTGGCTTGGAAGGGAAAGAGGACCACTATCCACATGAACTTTCAGGTGGGCAACAACAACGGGTGGGGATAGCGCGTGCTTTAGCCCTGAACCCAGAAGTTATTCTATTTGATGAACCAACATCGGCCTTAGACCCAGAATTAGTAGGGGAAACCCTGGAAGTCATTAAAGATGTAGCCCAAAGCGGGTCTACTTTAGTCATTGTGACCCATGAAATGCAATTTGCTTATGAAGTTGCGGATAGAGTCATCTTTATGGAAAATGGCGTCATTGTTGAACAAGGGACACCTGAAGAAGTATTTGATAACACTCAAGAAGAAAGAACGCAAAACTTCCTGAAAAGAACTGCTGTATTTGCACGTTAGACTTTTGATAAACAGTTTGTAATGTCTAATGTGCATGCTAAAAATATCTTCCTTTTATATAGAAGTATTTTCAATTGATTGTGCTAGTTCTTTGTGTTCAACGACCATGGTACGTCTTGAATAGGCACGGGCAATCTTAAAAATGAACATCTGAAACGTAAGATTACTTTCAACGCTATGTCACAGGTGTGATGCTGATATCTTGGCTAACTGTCTAATAATGGTCAAAAGCGTTTTGTGATACATATCTATCTTACAAGAAGTGTTAATAGAATTTGCAAGCTTAATCAAATTTATCGATAACAAAAAAACCGCTATTCTTTTAAGAAATGGCGGTTTTTTGTTGCTGATAACAGCTTTAATTTATTTGTTTAGTAGGTCTTGGATTGGTGTGTAGTCACGGTTTTGCGATTCGGCTACGCCTTCGTGGGTCAGGTGACCTTGGTAGGTGTTGATGCCTGTTAGAATAGTTTCGCTGTTCTTGGCAGCTGCTTCTACACCTTGGTTAATGATTTGGTTGGCGAATTTCATTGTGGCGTTTGTTAAGGCCAATGTTGAGGTACGTGGTACTGCACCCGGGATATTGGCTACTGTGTAGTGGGTTACCCCATGTTTTACATAGACTGGGTCTTGGTGGGTTGTTGGGTGGGAGGTTTCAAAGTTACCACCTTGGTCAACGGCGATATCTACCAATACTGATCCAGCTTTCATGGTCTGAACCATTTCTTCGGATACGAGTACCGGCGCGCGACGACCAGTGACTAATACAGACCCAACGACAACATCCGCGTCTTTGAGGACTTGACGGATATTTTCTTCGTTGGACATTAAGGTAGTAACTTTGCCGTTTAAGATGTCTTCTAGTTGAGCGAGGCGACCAGTATTGACATCTAAAATCGTTACGCGAGCGCCCATGCCAACAGCTATTTTGGCTGCGTTGTAACCAACGGTACCACCACCAATGACAACGACATGACCGGATGCAACACCTGGTACACCTGAAAGTAAGATTCCAGAACCGCCGTTTTGTTTTTCCAGATAATGGGCACCAATTTGGATAGCCATTCGTCCAGCAACTTCAGACATAGGTGTTAGTAGGGGCAGGCTGCCATTTTCCACCATGGTTTCGTAGGCGATAGCCGTCACTTTATGGGCTAACAGGGCGTCAGTTAGTTCAAGTTCTGGTGCTAAATGGAAGTAAGCAAACAGAATCAAGCCTTCGTGGAAGTAGTCGTATTCAGACGCTAGCGGTTCTTTGACTTTAATAACCATCTCGCTGGCCCAAATAGTAGCTGGTTGATCTTCAATGCGCGCACCAGCTGCAGCATACTCGTCGTCTGTAAAGCCCGCGCCGTCACCAGCACCCGCTTCAACCAATACATCGTGACCATTATTGACCAAAGTTCTTACATTACCAGGCGTTAAACCAACGCGGTCCTCTTGCGCCTTAATCTCTCTTGGTATACCAATCTGCATGTAAACATCCTTCTTTCTATTTAATGTTTGTATCAAGAACATTATACCACGAAAAGAACAATTCCCAAATTTACCTATTATTTGGCCAATAGTCTAGTTAAAGCACGCCAAATCATTATAAACAAGAAAACAATCCCAAAATAACCAGCCACCACATAGACGATATTAACAAGTTGGTCAAAAGGTAGAAATAAGCCGATTGCCGTCGCGATGAAACCTAAAACGGCCGTCGCTAACTTATTACTTATTGTGCCATCAGACGTTACGGATGCTGCCACATTCCACAACATGGACACAACCGTCGAGTAAATCGCCAATAGGATGATCACGATGAAGGCATAGCCAAGCCAAGGATGAAGTTGGTTAGCGATGGTTAAAGTCGGTACTTGTACACCCGCAATCAGTGAGAATGCCCCCATAAAAGCCATGTATAGGATGAAAATTCCCAGGGCATAGATCCCAGATGAGAAAAGAGCTGCTGCCTTCGTTTCTGTCTGGTTATTGGCTTGAATACCAATTTGGGCAATAAAACCAGCGTTTAACATAATGATCAAGCCCACATAGTTTAAAGCGGACACCAACCAATTTCCAGAGGCGGCTTGAATAGTGCCTGAAGCTACGGCATTTTGGACCATGCCAGAAGCTTGACCAAGGTCACCGTTATTAGTGGATAAACTGAGTAAACCTAATACAATGGCAAAACCGGCAATCGTCGGGCCAATATTTCCTAAAATGCTGGTGATTTTGTCCATACCCAACATCACGGTTAGGGCGGAAGCGATATACATGAAACCAGATCCTATATATACGGAGACACCAAATTGTTGTTGGATGGTGGCACCTGCGCCAGCAACCATTACGGCATAGGTTAAAAATAGGGTGATTAAGGCGATGTATTTATACAAGCCACCGATCTTATCACCGGCAAATACCTTGAAAACGTCATTTGGACTATCTAGGTTTTCTTTGCTGGCTAAACCTGCTTTAAAGAAGGCATCGCTTGAAAAGTCTACTGTTAGGAAGGTGGCGATGACCCCTAAAATGCCTGTCCATTCGTGGGCTACAAAGTATTGCATAATTTCTTGGCCGGTCGCAAAACCTGAACCGATTAGAGTCGCAGTCATGGCGCCAGCCATCACAAAGACTAGCCCCCAACTGGTCGTACTAGTGTGTTTTTTATTGTCTTTCATAGTCAATCCTTTCAAACCGATTTAGATGAAATTGCATATACCGGCGATGATTTTTCTTTTTTCCTAAAGAGTATCATAACAAAATTTAGGACCGGTGTAGATAAAAAGGCAATGAAGGCAATCATTAGAAGGGACCGAATAACTTTCAAATATGATATAATTAATGGGCGAAAGAAGCTATTTGGTTTTATATACGTGATGAAAACAGTATTTATATAGAAAGAAGCGACATAATGACTAACCATATTGTATTATTTGAACCAGAAATTCCAGCAAATACAGGAAACATTGCCCGTACTTGTGCAGCGACTGATACCCACCTACATTTGATTGAGCCTTTAGGGTTTAAAACAGATGACAAGCATTTAAAACGTGCTGGTTTGGACTATTGGAATGCTGTAGATATTACTTACCATGCGAATCTAGACGCCTTCATGGAATATCTAGGCGACAACCAATTATATTTAGTAACAAAATTTGCTAACCATGTGTATTCAGATATTGATTACGGTAATAATGATCAAGACCAAGATATCTTCTTGATGTTTGGAAAAGAAACAACAGGATTGCCTGAAGAGTTTATGCGTGCGCATGAAGACAAATGCATTCGTATTCCAATGGATGATACCCATGTTCGTTCATTGAACTTATCGAATTGTGCGGCCTTGGTGATTTATGAAGTACAACGTCAACAATCTTTTAATAAGTTAGAGTTGACCCACCATTATGAAAATGACAAATTAGATTAATCCAACTAAGCGTGGTTAGGACAAACAAATCCTAATCACGCTTTTTTTGTATCATAAGTTATCAAGAAATTTGACGGTCTTTGGTTTCATGTCTTCTCTATCATTACCTTAAAATCAGGATGTGATTCAGGGCGTTCAGGCTGGTAACACTGGAAGGAATATGCCGTGGCAAGTGTAATTGCTGCAAATATTTATGAAGTGGAGACCTGCTTGCTCTTTAGAGCTCAACTTGCAGTGGCACCGGAATTACCCGAGGTCTAACTCCTTGGCTGATTGTTCATTCTGTAAGAACTGAAGTCCAAGTAGAATGATATGCATCAAACCAACCTCCTTCACCGCTAGGGCATGATAGGAAAGCTCCGCCTCTGACAAAATAAATGTGAAAATGAAATAACATTTAAACAGTGATAAATCCAAGCAAATGCATAATCTTCAATATCGATTTCACTGCAAATTTTACTAATTACGGATGTCTTGCTTTTCGATACATTGTCACCGGTGAAATTAGGAACCAATCCAAGTAAATCTAACCTTGGTAAATCGTACTAACTTCGATGGGGGAATATTTCCAAGGAACACAGATAATAGAATCACTAAGACTCGACTATAAACCAATTTTCTGCCGTATTGTGCCTACTTTCTATAATCTTAATGGTATAATAGATGAATAATAAAGCGATTTCAAAATTTATTTACCTATTTGGGAGGAGGTGCTGATGATGCGGAGGTTTCAATCTCTAGATGAATGGAAGGGTAGTTTACTACGATTTCCAATGGTAGTCGTGTTCGGTTTTATTGCGGCTACACTATCCATGTATGTGAATCGTATGCCTTACGACCAGCCGACGATGATGGCTGAGGTGGGGATTTATGCTAGTACGGTCGGCATGTTGCTGGCGACTGTGGTCCAGGTGGCTTATGAGCGTTTTTTAAAAGATGGCAGTCGGGTTCAGGCGCTTGGTCTTCAAGGTGTGGCAGGCTTTGGGGCAGTCGTTTATTACCTCTTTGCCAGTCGGACGGGGGATTTCTACTCTAGCCACCTGTTTACCCGAACCAATATTGCCATGTTCTTGCTAACTTTATTGATTATTTGGCTACCATCGATTAAGAATGAAGGGCTGGATTTTGCCCAGAGTTTCCGAATTTGGTTTAAGGCTTTCTTTGTGTCGGCGGTCTATACCGGTATCTTAATGATCGGCATTAGCTTGGTCTTGGCTGGTTGGTCCATCCTAATCTCTAATGTTGAGGGTGAATTGTATTGGGATATCTTTTCGGTACTTATATACATCTTCTTCCCTTGGTCTATCTTGTCTCAGCAGTCAGTATTCACCCGACCTTTTATCGAAGAAGAAGGTAAGATGACCTCTGATGTCAGCAAATTCTTGGATGTCCTTTTAACCAAAATATTTATCCCAATTGTAACGGTGTATACGGTGATTATTTTCATCTATTTCTTCTCGACATTGGGTAATTGGACGGATATTACGATTGAAATTGTGATGGTGTCCTACTTGGTGGTGGGCTGGATGGTTCTCTTCTTAGTAGCAGCGATTGAACGGGCTTATGTGGTCCGGTTTACTCAAATTTATGCGGTGGCAGTTCTGATTGCCTCGGTATTTCAAATTTACCGGTCAGTCATCTATTCTAATGTATATGGGGTGACTATGAGTCGGTATATGTTGATTCTCTTCTGCTCGATTTCAGCTGTTGGAGCGATTTTATACCTGATGAAAAATGAGTGGTTGCCGCTGGTGCTTGCGGCCGGTTTATTTGTGGCTATGATGCCACCAGTTGATGCGATTTCTGTGTCAGTGGCTAGCCAAGGGGAAATAGTCAATGATATTATTACTGACTATCCTGATTTGGTAACGGACAGCCAATTGCAATTAACGCCTGAAAATGTAGACCAGTTGGATGAAACGACGGCCCAGAAAATGAAGCAATCGCTGAGATATTTAGATAAGTACAATGAATTAGGGCGGGTGTCGTCAATACCAGAAGATTTTGATGTCTACCAGGACTTGCGGGCCTTTGACGGGGTTCATACGGACGATGATTATGACTATGACTATTCAGAAAGTTATTATTTCTCAGCCCACTTAAACTTTGACGAAGGATCTTCAACTGCCTTTACAAGTAGTGGTGGCGGTGAATTGGTCTTATTGAATGCTTACGATAGCCCGGTGACTTTCACTGCTTTAGGTAAAAATTTTAACCATGAAATGGTGGACGTGACTAGGTTACAAGTGACCGATAAGGATAGCGGTGAAGCCTTAACCTTTGACCTATCTGGTCTTGAGGATTTAACGGAAGCGGAGAATATTTCTTTAACGATTGACCAAGCGACATTTAGCCAAGAATCTGATTCTTATACGGCTACCTTGGTGGTCCAAGACTTCTCTATCTATTCGTCAAGTGGTGTGGACAGTGACCGGACGGGGTCAGGCTATTTTATCTTGATACTGTCTGAAAAATAAATGTTAATTTGAATGAGGGCAAGTAGCTGGCAATTTTTGTAAAAGAAAATGCTGGTTACTTTTTTTGCTATCTTACTAAATTTATGTTAATAATCGCTTTATCCTATTGTGCTTTGTTTTGCAGCGTGCGAGAATAGGTTAAAATGTTCGGCTGATCGCTTTTTAGGTAAGGCATTTTTTGCAATATCCAACCAGAGTCTGAGTGATTGTATTGGATTTCTGGTAAAATAGTAATAAAAAATGGAAAATACTGTAGACAAATAAGATAGGAAGAAAACAATGCGAAATAATTTTGAATCGAATGATCGAGATATGTATTCGGATGATTCAAATCCCACTTTGTGGCAAAAGTTCCGCAGCTTGTGGCAACGATATCGGATTACCCGATGGTTGATTTTGATCATCTTGGCTTTTGGATTTGTCTTGGAATCCTATTTACTAATAGGGGCCAAAACGACTGATGTGAGTGACTTGCCTGCAAAACTGCAAGTGACAACGGAGTTTTATGACCAAGATAGCGAGTATGCTGGTGAAATTTCCAATGATGCCGGTACCTATGTTGAGTTGGCAGATATATCGACCAATATTCAAGATGCGGTCATTTCAACAGAGGATAAACGATTTTATGACCACCAGGGGTTTGACCCTATTGGGATTGCCCGTGCGGCTTTTGGTTATTTAACAAGTGGACAAATTGTCGGTGGTGGGTCAACCATTACCCAACAATTAGTGAAGAATGCCTTTTTGGACAATGACCAGTCCTTGATGCGTAAGTTAAAAGAGTTGTTCTTGGCTTTTGAAATCGAGAAGAATTATACAAAAGATGAAATTTTAGAAATGTATTTAAATAATGCCTACTTCGGTAACGGTGCTTACGGGGTAGAAGATGCCAGCTTGAAATACTTTGGGGTGTCAGCATCCGAGGTGACTGTTGATAATGCAGCTGTCATTGCCGGTGCATTGAAAGGACCAACCCTGTATAACCCAGTGGATGATTATGATGCGACGGTGGAACGCCGTAATACCATTTTACAATTAATGGCCGATAATGAATTCATCACACAAGAGGAAGTCGATGCCGCGATCAATACAGAATTGGTGCAAATGAACAATGACACCTCTAGCGATACCTATGCTTATCCTTATTACTTCGATGCGGTAATCAATGAGGCAATCGATAAATACGGCTTATCTGAAGAAGATATTATGAACGGTAATTACAAGATTTATACCAACTTAAATCAAGCTTACCAAACGGAACTAGAGGCTTCATATGAGAATACATCGCTATTCCCAACGTCGCCATCTGGTGAATTGGCCCAATCAGCGTCCGTTGTGATGGACCCAGCAACTGGTGGGGTAATGGCCTCAGTCGGTGGTACCGGTGACTATTCATTTAGGGGCTTTAACCGGGCGACACAAATTTCAAGAAGCCCAGCCTCAACCATCAAACCATTATTGGTTTATGCCCTAGCCTTGGAAAAGGGCTACACTGCTCAATCTGTCATCCCTGATGAAGTACAGTCTTACGGGACCGATAACTATACGCCTGAAAACTGGAACTTTGAATCTGTGGGGGAAATTCTACTATGGGATGCCGTGGCTAAGTCGAAAAATACGTCAGCTGTTTGGTTGATGAATGAGCTCGGTGTGAATGCAGCTGTATCCAAATTAGATGACTTTGGGATTCCATATAGTGATGCCGATAAGAACTTGAGTTTAGCTTTAGGTTCATTCAGGGATGGCGGGGTATCGCCACTGCAAATGGCCTCTGCCTATTCTGCTTTCGCTAACGGTGGGGTGCGTTCTGAAGGTCAATACATTACCCGAATTGAAGACCAACAAGGGAATGTGGTTGTAGAGGAACAAGAACCGGTTCAAAACCAAGCAGTATCAGAAGAAGTAGCAGACGAGATGACTGCTATTCTAATGTCTGTTTATGATGAAGGGGGTACTGGTTCAACTATGGAACCTGAAGGATACAAGATTGCTGGTAAGACAGGTTCAGCTGAATCTGCAAACTTCTCTTCAGGGAACAAAGATGAATGGGATATTGCCTATACACCAGATGTGGTCATTGCCACATGGTTTGGATTTGATGATACCGATGAAGATACTTACTTATGGTATCAGTCAGAAGGATCATCTAAATTGGCCTTCTCAGACATCCTAGATGGCGTCTTGAATGCTAGCCCAGGAACTGAATTTACGGTGCAATCAGCTTATGATGAATATAATCAAATTCAATCTGAAGAAGCTGCAGCATCTGAAGAGTCATCGTCTGAGGTACCAACTTCTGATAGTGAATCAGAGGGCGGATCAGTCCTTGATTCTGTACAAGAATTCTTCCAAGGATTATTTGGCGGACAATAGGCCACCCCTTTTGGCTTTCAATGATTCTGAAAGCATGTTATATTGGAAAATGTAGTTGAAAAGAAGCGGCGCGACATTAAGTCGCCTGACGCTCGATTTGATAACTATTGTTAAATAGCAACTAAGGACGTGACCCAGTTGTCACATACCTAAGAACATTTTTGAGGAGTGAACATTTTGTCAAATATTTACGATACAATTAACCAATTAGAACGCGACATTCGTGAAGAAGCAGCTTATAAAGATTTAGTAGCAGCTGTTGAAGCATTAAAAAATGACCAAGAAGCATTCGATATCTACACTGAATTCCGTGCATTACAATCAAGCTTCCAATTCAAGGCTCAATTAGGGCAAGAAATTACTGAAGAAGATGAAAAAAATGCCAATGAATTACAAGAAAAATTAGCGAACAACGAAGTAATTTCTAGCTTGATGGATAAAGAACGTGCTTTAAACACTTTAGTTGAAGACATTAACAAAGGTGTTTCTGGTCCAATCAACGAAGTATACCAATCATTAGCAGAACAAGCAGAAGGACAAACAGAAGCGTAGTTCTAGTTGATTGGCAAGAATTAAATTAAAAGCGAAGCTAGTTTAACAGAGGCTTCAAGTTTAAAAGAGGGCGAGATGATCATCTCGCTCTTTTTTTATGGTTATTTTGCCAAGTTTTAGATTCTTTAAAATCCTTTAAGACGGCGTCATCTTTCACAAGTTTCTGGTCTGTATGTTAAAATAAGAATAAGGCAATTTAACAATTTCTAAGCAAGATGCCAATAAATTTATGAACGGAGTAATCAATATGGTGAGATTTATACACACAGCAGATTTGCATTTGGACCAGACCTTCAAAAATTTACCAATCAAAGACGATTACTTGCAATATGCTTTATCAGAAGCAACTTTAAATTCATTCGACAACTTAATTCAAACAGCGATTAATGAACAAGTAGACTTTTTCTTAATTGCCGGTGATATCTACCATGGGGCGCGTGCTACTTTGCGTGCGCAATTTGCCTTTTCCAACGGGATGCAACGGTTAGCTGACGCGGATATTCCAGTATACATGATTTACGGTAACCACGACTTCGATGCTGACGCTGATCACCGCTTGAAATTACCTAAGAATGTCTATATTTTCGGGGCTGAACCTGAAACGAAATACCTATCAACACCAGCTGGGGAAAGTGTGGCTATCACAGGTTTCTCTTATGATCAGCAATGGATTTCAGAAGACCGTTCAGAGGCCTATCCGAATCGTGACACCTTAGTCGACTACCACATCGGGTTGCTACACGGAGACAATTCATCTACTGATGGGCAAAAGCGGTATGCACCTTTTAACCCAAGTCAATTAGCTAGTCACGGCTATGACTACTGGGCGCTTGGTCACATTCATAAAGGACAAGTGATCTATGAAAATCCTGCTATGGTGTACCCAGGAAACATTCAAGGGGCTAGCTTCAAGGAAGACGGGGCTAAAGGCGCCTTAATCGTTAACTTAGCTAAGGGCGTCCCAGCTGAATTAGAATTTATTGAAACAGCTGAATGGCAATTTCAACATTCAACTCGTGATTTAGGTCCAGTTAACAGTCTGGATACCTTACGTAACAACATTGAAACGGCCTTGCATGAACATATCATGTTCGCAAAAGATGAGGCAGTCAATGTAATTTCTCGCATGACCTTCCTGACAGACGGAAATGAAGAGGCGCTTTACTGGTGGAATACCTATGCGGAAGAGTTATTGGAACAATTACAATGGTCTCTTCGCAATCAAAATGCCAGTCGTGAACAGAAAGTCTACTTGGTTTCACTTGATATTGAGGTGAAAGATCAGGCTGTATGGTCACCTTCACCAGTCTTCAACGAGAGCATGAAACAAGCCTTCGAAAATATTGTCGAAGACACTGACCAATACCAAAAAGTCATTGAAGACCTTGAGAAGAACGGACAATGGCAGCGACTAATTGGTTCTGCAATCGACCCAGACCAATTCAAGGCAGATATTTTGGCCAAGGCGAAAGAGAAAATCATTTTAGAGCAAGCAAGTTATAGCCAGGAACAAAGGAGATTTTAGCCATGCATATTCAACGCTTTGAGATTTTTGGGTATGGAAAATGGGTTGACCAATCCTTCCAGCTAACACCCAATTTAAATATTTTTTCTGGTTTGAATGGGTCTGGAAAAACCACCCTAATGTCATTCCTATTAAGTGTCATGTTTGGTTTCCCAAACACACGCCGTAAAAATGCTAGAAATTATGATACCAATGATAATATCAAATACGGAGGCCGTTTATACCTTACAAATACTAAATACGGGGATGTCATGATTGAACGAACCAAAACAAATGGCAAACAACAACTGACTTACACAATTAACGAAGGGGAGAAACAAGTCACAAACGATGTTTCTTTCTTGTGGAATGATTTAAGTAAGACAGATTACCTTGCCTACTTCGGTTTTTCAGAAGATGATTTAATGGACTTTGTGTGGGATGATGAAGAAGACTTTGCTAAAAGCTTGATGTCAATTGGGATGTCGGGACGCCAAGTCTTAACCGATATCACCCCTCATATGGCTAAACAGGCTGAAGAAATCTACAAGCCAAACGGTAAGAACCCAGTCTTAAACCAAAAGATCCAAGAGATTGAAACAGCTGAAGGCAGACTAACAAAGGCGCAAGATAAGGAAGCAGCTTACTTTGATTTACGCCAATCATATGAGCAAGAATCTAGTCGTTTAAACCGTCTGCAAACCAGCTTAAAGGACGCAACAAGTGGTGAAATTCAACTGGAATTAGCCAACCAACAGTCTACATCAATGAACGAATATCTACAATTGCATGATGAACTGGAATCATTTGAATTTGTGGACTTTGAACCTGAATTGGCCAATAAATGGTTACAACATGAAAATCAAAGCCAACACATTACCCAACAATTGGCCGAATTAACGGACGAAAATGATGAACTAGCAGCAGATGATCAAACTGCTGCAGGCAATTCTTCTGGTATGGACTGGATTTTGAACCATCCAAATGTCAGTGAACAAATGGTGGTTGAAGCCCGTGCCTTTAGAGACCGTATGCGTCAGAACGAAGAATTCAGTCAAGAATTGATTGAACGTCGTTATGAGAAGCAACGGTTAATGTCCTTACTTGGTGCTGAAGAAATGGCCGAGTTACCGGATGAATTATCCGCAGATGAAAGATCTTACTGGCAACAACGATACAAAGAATTAGAAAACAAACGCATTTTCTATAACCATAGCCAAAGTGATATGACAAACTTATCTGAAAAGGCTAGCTCTTTGGAAAATGAATACACTCAGTTATCTTATGAACGGGATGAACTTGAGGCTAATGGCCGACAAGATGACCGTTGGATCCGCTTATTTGGTAGTGTCCTTGCAGGAATGGGGATTGTCTTACTCGTTGCTTACTTTGTGACGTCAATGACCTTCCTATTTGGTGCTGGTGTGACAGCGACTATCGCAGGTATTATTATTTTGATTATTGGTATGATGGTACAAAATGCCAAGTTAAAACAATTTGAAGATAAACTTGAAGCCTATGATTTAGATTTAGAAGACATTCAATCTGAATTAAACGAAGTCCACCGCAACAAAGAAATTCAGGAAGAACAATTAGCCCAGTTAACTGATGAATCAACCGATATTGTGACTGAATTAGATAAATTATTAGCGGAAAAAGGTGGTTCTTCAAATATTTCTTCTCAAGTGTGGTTAGAAGATACTTATGTAGAAGAAATCTTTAATCTAGACCACAAAATCCAACAGTTAGAAATGACTCTTGGTATCTCTAACTTTGGTAAAGCACACGAACAACAATGGGCTGAATATGCCAATTCACTAGAAGTTGGGGAAATCAGCGAAGATGCCTACTTCCAACAATTTGAAGATGACTATTTAGCTTTAAGACGTCAACAAGCAGACCAAGACTATGCTTCATATGAAGAACAAAGTCGCGCCAACCGTCGTCAACAATTACAGGCAGAACTATCTGCTATTAAGGCTGACCAAGAGCGAATCCTTGACCAATATAATTACCGGTCTGGTGACGAGTTACTAGCAGCTATTGACCATCAAAAACAAATGAAACAAAAACAAAACCGTCATGATATCTTAGCTAACCACTTAGACTTAAACTTGGCCACCTACTTACAACAAGACCGTCCAGTCGACCAACAATTAACTGACTTACGTCAAAAGATTGCGGACATGGAATCAGAAATTGCGGACCTAACTCGGTCAACTGCTGACAAACGTAGCCAAATCCAAGAGATTGCTAGCGAGGGTATGGCACCAGATTTATTACAAGCTTATCAAGCACAAGTAGACGAAGCTTATCAAATGTCTGTTGAATGGGCAGCCAATAAGTTGGCCATTGCGACCTTTGAAAAGGCCACAGTTGGGGAATCGTCAGATGTCAAAGAACGAGTTTTAACAAACGCATCGCGGTTCTTGGTTGATTTATCGGATAGCCGTTTTACCAATTTAGCCTTTAGTGAAGAGGGGATGACGGTTCGTCTAGCGGATGATTCTGAAGTGTCTGTAAACCAATTGTCTCGCGGGGAGAAAGCCTTATTATTCGTGGCTATGCGGTTCGCCTTTATGGATGCACAGCTTGGTAACATTGAATTACCGATCATTATTGATGAAGCCTTCTCACATTTAGACCGTAAATACCGGTCAAACATTTACCGCTTCTTACAAAAATTTGCGGCATCGCACCAAATTATTTTCTTCACGGTTGATGACACCTTGTTAGACCTTGTAGAAGCGCCAGCGCAACACGTACTCTAGACGTGTGCGATAGAAAGGATACACATGGACAACTTACAACTTTTTGATGTGGCTTTAGACCAAAATTTCGATATCTTTGTATTGATTAAAGTTGCCGAAGTACGGGAAGACCGTAACGGTAAAAAGTACATCTCATTCACATTCCAAGACCGGTCTGGCTCAATCGAGGGCAAGTTTTGGGGAGCAACTGACGAAGATATTGAACAATATACTTCTGGCCAAGTAGTTGCCTTAGCGGGTAAACGAGAACTTTATAACGGGAAACCACAAGTTCGTATTAATGGTCTTCGCCTAGCCACTGACGGGGAACCCAATGATCCCTCTGACTATGTTGAACGTGGGCCAATGACCAGAACGGAAATGGTGAACGAAATATTGGCTGCAGTGGAAGGTTTTGAAAATACCACCATTGACGCCATCGTTCGTTACCTATTACGTGAAGTGTCATGGGATTTCTTTACCTACCCAGCAGCGAAGAAGAACCACCACGCCTATGTAGGTGGTTTAGGCTTTCATACCATTTCAATGCTTCGCTTAGCCCAAGCCGTTGTCAGCCAATACGATAACATCAACAAAGACTTATTGTATGCTGGTGTGATTATTCATGATATCGGCAAAACAGTCGAATTCACTGATCCGATGTCTACTGAATATACTGTTGAGGGGAATCTTATTGGACATATCTCAATTGTCGAAGAGATGATAACTCTTGCCGTTGATAAATTAGGGTTCGACCAGTACAGCGAAGACGTTGTCTTGTTGAAACATATGGTATTAGCCCATCACGGTAAACAAGAATGGGGTAGCCCAGTGTCACCGCATTTATTAGAAGCTGAAATCCTACATCATTTAGACAACTTAGATGCTTCTATTCAAATGATGACAACTGCTTTGGACCATACAGAACCTGGCGAATTTTCAGCCCGCATTTTCGGTATGGACAACCGGGCCTTCTATAAGCCGAAAGGGCAAGTAGCTACGGAAGAAAGTCAAACTCTAGACCAAGAAGACGAGGAAATTACCCTAGATTTCCAAGATTCAAATGATGACCTGCCATTTTTTGAATAAAGCATTTTAACCAGAGAACCAAGTTTTACCTGCAAGCAATCGGGTACAGACTTGGTTTCTTTTTTTGCATAAATTTCGTGTAAATTTCGAATTTACGCAAACAATATCCAAATTTTACGGAGAATTAACGTAGGCGTGATATTCTGTATTACTGCGAAAGAAATGGATCTATTCGCGGTTTAAAAATTGTTAGGACTATAAAGAGGTGACTAGGGTGCAAGTAAAATTCCAAGATGTACAAATGCGCTACAACGATAAACAAAACAATGTACTTGATGAAATTAATTTTGAGATTCCAGAAGGTCAACTAATCTCCATTTTAGGGCCAAGTGGTTGCGGTAAATCAACGACATTGATGTTGATTTCAGGACTTATTTTCCCAAGTGAGGGCAAGATTTTCTTCAATGGTGAAGAGGTAACTAGTAAAGATGCCGTTCAACGTAAGGTAGGCATGGTCTTTCAAAACTATGCCTTATATCCACATTTAACTGTTTTAGAAAACATCATGTTTCCATTGAAGATGGCCAAAATGTCTAAGCATGACCGAAAAGCACGTGCTTTAGAATTAGCTCAATTGGTGAAAATTGAAGATCATATCAACAAGAAACCAGCAGCGCTTTCAGGTGGACAACAACAACGGGTAGCTATAGCCCGCGCCTTGGCTAAGAAGCCGTCTATTTTATTGATGGATGAACCATTGTCCAATTTGGACGCTAGACTGCGAATTGAAATGCGGCAAGAAATCCGCCGTATCCAGTTAGAAACAGGGATTACCACTATTTTTGTCACCCATGACCAAGCGGAAGCTTTGAGTATTTCAGACAAGGTCATGGTCTTAAACTCAGGACAAATCCAACAATACTCGGACCCCGTATCCTTATATGCTAAACCAAACAACCGGTTTGTGGCCGAATTTATCGGAACCCCAGTTGTCAATATGCTTGAGAAAGACGCCTACCGGACATTGTGGGACAAATTACCTTTAAATGCGGAGAATAAGGCAGCTTGCCAAGCTATCGGGGTGCGGGCAGAGGACTTATTCAGAATTCCAGAAGCCAACAAAGACCAAGCCATCATCACTGGTCAAGTGACTATGGTCGAACATATTGGAAAAGACATTACCATTCATTCAACGGATGGTGTGTCACAATTCGTAGTGTCTAACCAAGATCAAGCACCACAAATTGGCGACCAAATTTACCTCGATATCTTGCCGGAAAATATCTTGTACTTTGATACGACAGGGCAGGCAATTGAAGCTCGCGCAATAGATGGACCGAGTGCTGAAACCCTCGTTCAAGATCCAGTTCAACTTGTTAAAGTTGGTGATCTCCAATGATCGATAAACCGACTTGGCGTTCAACTTTAAAGGCTTACTTATATTTATTACCTATGCTCTTAGTCATTGTGACTTTTAATATCCTGCCCATATTTAGGTCGTTTGAAATGAGTCTGTGGCAAGATTACAACTTCTTCACCCAAGAGGTCTTTGAATACGGATTTGGCCCTTTTCAAGAAATTTTCCAAGATAGTGATTTTTGGTTAGCTATTCGAAATACCTTCATTTTTGTTTTAGGTGTTGTGCCGGTTTCTATCATGATCTCTTTAGGGATAGCTGTTTTACTCAACCAGATTAAATTTTTATCCGGCTTTTTCCGGTCGATTTATTTCTTACCCTTTGTCACGTCAACAGTCGCGGTATCCATTGTCTGGCGCTGGCTTTATCATTCAGACTATGGCTTGATTAATTACTTTTTATCATTTTTCAATATAGAGGCCATTGCCTTTATGGAAGACCCTAAATTCGCCATGTTAGCCCTTGTTATGATGTCCATTTGGAAGGGGTTAGGTTTTAACATTGTTATTTTCTTGGTGGGCCTAAATAATATCTCGGATACTTATTATGCTGCCGCTAAGATTGATGGGGCAGGCCCTTGGCAACGATTTACCAACATTACCCTGCCACTCCTAACACCAACCATGTTTTTAGTATCCATTATGGGGGTCATCAATTCATTTAAGGCTTTTGATGAAGTATACGCCTTGTTTAATGGCCGTCCGGGGCCAGCCAACTCAGCTTTGACCATGGTTTACTATATTTTTCAAAAATTTTACGAAGAGAGTCAATATGCCCTCGCTTCAGCAGCCGGCATCATCCTCTTCTTGATTATCTTAGTCTTTACTTTAATGCAGATGGCCGTCAATCGTTACATCAACCAACAATAGCCTGGAGGTGACCCTATGGAACACAAACAACGCATTCAAAAACGGAAGCTCTCTGCTGGGCAAATCATCACTTTCGTATTGCTCACAATCGGTGCCTTTTCAATGATACTGCCATTCTTTTGGATGGTATCAACGTCCATTAAAACAACCGGGGAGACCTTGGCTATTCCACCGGTCTGGCTACCAGAAAACTGGCAGTGGTCAAATTATGAAACAGCCCTAACCATGGCGCCCTTTGACCAATACTTTATCAACTCGGTCATCATCACCCTGTCGTCAACAATTGGGGAAGTAATTACCTCGATATTAGCCGCCTTTGCTTTTTCTAAATTGCAATTTTTCGGTAAAAATATCTTATTCACTATTTTGATTTCAACTATGATGGTGCCCTTTGAATTACTCATGATTCCAACCTACTTAACCTTATCTAAAATGGGCATGATCAATAGCTACTGGGCCATGATAATCCCATTCTTAGCCAGTGTATTTTCAGTCTTTTTACTCAAACAAAACTTTGAGGCTGTACCAAAGCAATTATATTATGCTGCCAAGGTAGATGGGGCTAGCGACTGGCGTTTCTTATGGCAGATTTTAGTTCCTATGTCTAAGTCGTCTATTGTAACAGTAGTTATTTTGAAGATGATTGGGTCTTGGAATTCATTCATGTGGCCTTTGATGGTGACTAATGAAACCCACTTACGCCCGCTACCAGTTGGGCTACAAGCCTTTACAACGGAAGCCGGGACTTATTTTGAACTCTTGATGGCTGCGGCGACGATTGTCGTCTTGCCAATGATTATCATTTACCTGTTCTTACAAAAATACATCATCAAAGGGATTTCCAACACGGGAGTAAAGGGATAGACGTTATTGGGATGAAAGTCATTAAAGGGGGTGGTTGTGTCAAAGGATCATTGTAGTCACGGTTACTTGTCATTATGAGCGTTATGAATTAAGTTCAGCATCAAAAATTGCTTAAGGGATTTTATCATAAGGAGAGAAGAAAATAATGAAATTAGAAGTGAAATGGTTAAAAGCGGGATTGGGATTATTGTCTGCAAGTTTATTATTAGTAGCATGTGGCAACGCTGGCTCAAGTGAGTCAGGGTCAAGTTCAACATCTGTCGACGCGCCTTCATCAGAAACATCTTCATCAGGTGCTGACGGGGAAAAAGTTGAGTTAACTTTCTGGCACGCTATGACTGGGCCACAAGGGGACGCGTTAACAAGATTAGTAAATGACTTTAACAAATCGCAAGACAAATATACCGTAGTAGAACAAAATCAAGGTGACTACAATACTTTGGCACAATCTGTGACGGCAGCAGCAGTTTCAGGTGATTTACCAACCATGTCTCAATTAACAGCGACTGATGTGGTGGAATATGCCTCAAATGACTTATTATTACCAATTTCAGATGACTTATTAGCGGCTAACGATTTTACTCAAGAAGATATCGACGATGTTTATGAAGGATTCTGGGGATCAACTCAATATAATGGTGAGCGTTATGCGATGCCATTCTCAAAATCAACGCGTGTCATGTACTACAACCAAGACTTATTAGATGAGTACGGAGTTGAGGTGCCAGAAACTTGGGAAGATGTGACTGCCCTTGGTGAATTAATGGTTGAAGCAGGCGACGATGCCTACGCTATGGGCTTTGAAAACGGCTTTGAAATGGAATGGGAAACAATGGCCCGCCAAAACGGATCAGACTTTATCGACGCTGAAGCGGGTACTGCTTCTGTTAATGATGAAGCGGCAGTTGAAGCTTTAACCATCATCAAAGATGCTTTAGACAATGGCTATGCACGTACTGCCGGTGAAGATGGCTACATGTCAACACCTTTTGCAAACGGCGCAACAGCCTTATATATTGGTTCTTCAGCAGGTATGGGCTTTGTTGAAGAAGGGGCTGCTGAATCAGGTATCAACTGGGCGGTAGCAGAAATTCCAACATTAAATGACACAGAATTAACCTTGTTTGCAGGGAACGATTTAGGTCTATTCGCTGATGCTTCTGAAGATGAACAAGCAGGATTTGTGGCCTTTACAAACTTCCTATTAGAACCTGAAAATACAGGCTTCTGGTCAATGGAAACAGGTTACTTACCAGTTCGTCAATCAGCTTTAGAAGATGAAACTTACGCGACTTACCTAGAAGAAAACCCACAATACCAAGCGGCAACTGAAGAGCTAGCATATGGTACGTCATCAGAAACTTTCGTTGGCTACGGCGAATTCCGCAACCAAGTGGTCGCGGTAATGGAAGAAATCGCTGTAAATGGTGCCGACCCACAAGAAGTGTTGGATAACTTGCAAGCAGAAGTAGAAGAAATATTAGCAGACAACCAATAATGGTTGCACTGTGGTAAAAGGTGTGCAGACCTAACGGTTTTTGCACATATAGACAAGGGAACATACAGAGACAAAACTAGGTTCGAGCCCAATATTATGGCGAATTTGTGATTTAGCGCCTATCCGCCTAAATGCATAAGAAGAGTACTGTGTTATTTTTCAAACATCCCCTCTTTGCGGTGGCTCTTCTACCTTAAGAAAGGAGACCGGTATGACAACATTTCAAATATGGAGTGGCATTGAAACAATCGGTGGCAATATCGCGGAAATTAGTACCTACCAAGCTAGGGTCATTTGTGATTTTGGCTTAAGCGGTGGGGCCAATAAAGACCAACCACTAGAGAATTTAACAGACTTAGAAAGTACCTTGGTAGAAGGGAAATTGCCACAAATTCCAGGTTTATTTGATACCAGCGATTTTCAAACAATCCAGCTAGCAGGTGTTGAAAACCAAGAATTGAAGCAAGCGATTTTCATCTCCCATCTCCATATCGACCATATGGGCGGGTTAAAATTCCTGCCAGCTGAGGTTGAAGTTTACTTGACCAAAGATTCGCTCACCTTATATGAAGCCTTGATTGAGGTAGGCGATGAAGTGGCGCCAGTTGCCAAATTACATGGGGTCGACTACGGTGAAGTAGTGAGGATTGGGGACATTCAAGTTTTTTTCCAGGAGTCAGACCACGATATCAAAGGAATTGCGGGCATTTTTATCCAAACGCCTGAAGCCAAATTTGTCCATACGGGCGACTTTCGTTTGACGGGCTACCATCCTGAAAAGGTTGACCAGTTAGTAGAGGCTATCAATCACTTTGAACCGGATTATGTCTTCATTGAAGGGACCTCATTCTCTTTTGATGTGGAAGAAGACCGGATCACTTCAGAAGCTGATTTGTTGGACGATTTAAAAAAGGGTTTGACCGAATATGCCAATGATTTAATTGTCTTTAACCCTTATATGCGAAACGTCGAGCGTATTCACTATTTTAATCAAGCAGCAAAGGTAGTAGGTCGACAGCTGGTTCTTGAACCAGCTTATGCCAAGGTCTACCAGGCCTTTTACCCGGATGTGGATTTTCTGATATTGTCCGGCGATTTGTCAAACGATGTGGGTTCTAGTTTGGAAAATAAACCGGGCTACATCAGCCTAAGATCACTGAAAAAAGACCCAGAATTGTATCTTTTACAAAATGCTTTTGAAAATATTTCAATCTTGGCAGACTTAAAACCAGCGATTTACCTACATACAAATGGGGAGCCAATTGGAGAATATATGCTAGCTTATAGCCAAATGATTGCTTATTTACAAAGTATAGACATCCCCTTCGTGTCATTTGGGGTCAGTGGTCACGCTAACCAGACGGATTTACTCTATATCGCCAATCGAATTCGGACAAAAAATATCATTCCTTGGCATACATTCAAACCGGATTACTATGGTAAACTAATAGCAAATTTAGGGTTGCAAGTTGTATATCCGAAATATAAGAAAAGCTATATAGTTTAAGGGGGGGATCCTCATCAAACAGGTGACAATTTTTCAAACGAGTGATATTCACGGGTATATCTATCCTACAAGTTACTTGGCTAGAGAAGAAAACCAGCCATTTGGCCTGTTAAAGGTCAATGAAAACTACTTACGAGAGAAAGGTCGCTTGGCCGATAAAAGTAGTTTACTGATTTCTACAGGAGATATAATTCAAGGATCGCCACTAACCCATTACCTACAAAAGCACCGCCATTCAGCGGCAGCCATTGTAGAAAATATGAATCGGATGGGTTACGACATGGCGGTGCCGGGAAACCATGAATTCAATTACGGGCAAGAATACCTGTTGAATTCATATCAAATCGCACAATTTCCCATTCTGTGCGCTAATATTTTAGACGACACTGACCAACCATTTTTCGGTCAACCCTATAAAATATTTGAACGCAATGGGATTAAGATTGCCGTTTTGGGGCTAACCACTCAATGCATTCCCAACTGGGAGCATCCTGCCCATATCACTGGCCTGCAGTTTAGGTCAGCTGTTGAAACAGCCAAGGAATACGTGCCCGTGTTAAGCAGTATGGCTGACGTAGTCGTTGTCGCTTACCACGGAGGCTTTGAGTGTGAACTAGACACCCTTGAACCAGTAGAACAAGGCGCCGGGGAAAATGAGGGTTACGCCTTAACCCATGAAGTGCCAGGGATTGATGTCTTATTAACTGGCCACCAACACAATGAAATTGCCCGCGTCGTGAACGGTGTGGCAGTTGTCATGCCAGGAGACAAAGGCCGCCATCTTGGTAAAGTTACATTAGACTTAAACAAATACGATGGCGATGAGCACTGGACCTTAGTAGATGCAGTGCCTGAATTAATAAGCTCGACCGTGGACACACCAATTCAAAAAGAAGCCGCCGCAAGATTAGCGGACCTACAAGCAGAAATTGAAAACTGGTTGGACCAACCGGTAGGGACCATTCAAGGGGACATGAAGATTGACAGTGTGGATATGGCCCGCATCCATGATCATCCATACGTCGAATTTGTCCACCGGGTACAGAACTATTACGGGCAAACAGAAATCTCGGCGGCAGCCTTATTTAATAATGATGCCAAGGGATTTCCAAACGCAGTAACCGTCCGTGACGTACTCAATAATTACCCATTCCCTAACACCTTGGCAGTGGTTAAAATCACCGGAGCAGAATTGAAAGCAGCTATCGAGCAATCAGCGGAATTTTTCATTTTGAATGAAGACCAAGAAATCGTCATGTCTAAAGATTGGCTATATCCCAAACCAAAGCCCTATAATTATGACATGTATGAAGGGATTGACTACATCATTGATGTATCAAAGCCAATTGGTCAACGGGTAACCAAATTAAACTACCACGGCCAGCCATTGGATTTAGAAGCTGAATTCGAAGTGACCCTCAACCAGTATCGGGCTGTAGGCGGCGGTGACTATCACATGTTTGATTCATCAAAAATTGTCCGTGAAGTCAACCTGGAGATAAACCAATTGATCGCTCACTACCTTGAAACACATCAAGAAATCAAAGCCACTTGTAACAACAATTTCCAAGTGGTGAACGGCAATAATTGTCCAGAATAGTAACAACGGGATACCTCGTTTAAGGGGTATTCCGTTTTTTATTATGCTAGCTAAAAGTATGCGAATTAAACCTAAATGTGATATGGAGGATTAATGAGTTTAGACTTATTCGACGCAGTTTACATACGCGCAACACGTACAAAAATCAGTCCCTTATTGATATCGACGATGAAGTAGCTGATTTAGGCAAAATGGCAACTGATAATCAAGTTGTATTCTTCATGGCAGACAGTTGTCTACTTCAAAATAGTTTGCAAATATCATTACATAAAGTTCTGCCGAAGGCTGATGAATAGATAGAAGAATTAGTCATCAAAAAAGCCCATCCGAAACCGGATGGACTTTCCATTTAGGTATGTCTGTTAGCTTATTCAGCTGAAGATGATGCTTCGCTTGAAGTTGATTCTTCGTTAGGAGATTCAGTTGAAGAAGACTCTGTTGATGATTCCTCTGTGCTAGATTCTTCTGAAGATGATTCTTCTGAAGTTGATTCTTTGCTAGAAGATTCAGTAGATTCTTCGCTTGATGCTGCAGATTCGCTAGCAGCTGATTCACTTGCTGCGGCAGCTGACTCAGCTTCAGCATCTAATGATTCTTGTTCTTCTTCAGTGATGATCACGTCATCTAGCGCAGTCTTCAAGTCATCGTCTTTAATGTCGATGTTGTGAGCTGTCATGATGTCAGAAACGATACCAGCAACTAAAGTAGAATCAGTTAATTTTTCAGCAATAATAGATTCTTTCAGTTGTTCAGTTTCGTCTTCTAGGGAACCTTTTTCAGGTTTTTCGTCCATCTTGATAATGTGGTAACCGTAGTCAGTTTCAACTGGTGTAGTTGTGTACTCGCCTTTAGCTAGTTCTTGTGCTGCTGCGAAGAATGTTTCATCTAAACCAGAATCAGCATTAACTTCACCTAATGAACCACCCTTTTCAGCAGATGCTGTATCTGTTGAGTTTTCAGTTGCTAATTCAGCAAAGTCCGCACCATCATCTAATTGAGCAATTAAGTCATTAGCAGTTTTTTCATCATCCACTAAGATATGTGAAACAGTGAATGAAGGTGTGTAATCATCGTAGGCTGTTTGAATTTCTTCGTCAGTCACTTCGATGTATTTAGATACAGATTCACTCATTAATTTGTAGTAGTAAACTTGGTGTTCGTAGTCTTCACGGTCTGAGAAACCAGAAGATGCCAATACAGTATTGAATTCGTCTTCTCCGCCATAAGTAGCGACTAGCGTTTCAACTTCAGTTGTTGCTTCTTCTTTTAATTCTTTAGCTCGGTCATCGCCGACTTCGTTTACGAATACTTCTTCCATAATTAATTCTTGCAATACGGTGTTACCGTATGTTGATTTTAATTCGGCTTGTAGTTCTTCGTTGGTTACTTCAACACCATCACCAGTTGCAACGGCGCTTGAACCATCACTTGAGCCAGTTGAGCATGCTGCTAGGGCAACAGTACTTAATAAGGCAATTGAAGTAAGTTTGAATTTCTTACTAATCATCATTTTCTCGATTCACTCCTGTCAAATCTTCATAATACAAGTCTTAATATAGCATACCAAAAATGCTATACACAATGATTCAGAAGATTAATCAAGAAATCTTCATATTTAAAACATCATTAAAAATCAGTGTTTTTCTCGTTAGCACGGATATCCGCTGCCGATAAGTCATTTTGTAGTTTTGCCACTTGTTTTTGAATTTCTGAAATTTGTGGGACTGCTGATTGGTTGAAATCATTAATTGCTAGTGTGATTTCGTCGCGGGCAACTTTTGCAGAAGATAAGCCTTGTTGAGCTAAATCTGTAACTGCATTTTGTGCTTGAGCGATTGAGCCAGTTAGATCATTGGCTGCAAAAGTGACATCGTCTAAATAGTTTTTCAAACGTTCTCTATTTTCAGTACCTGAGTGTGGTGTTTTTAATAGGGCGTAGCCTGCACCAGCAATGGCGCCAAATAGAATACCAGTAATAAATTTTTTCATATTATCCCTCGATTTGTTGGTTGATTGTGTTGGTAATGTTCTTCAAGTCTTCATCAGAGTATGTGCCTTCTTGGGCTGGTTCCCATTTCAAACCAAAGCCGTCACTTTCCCCGTTGTATCTAGGGATTAAATGGACGTGTGAATGGAAAACAGACTGGTAGGCCATCTCGCCGTTGTTGTTTAAAATGTTTAAACCTTGCATATCTGAGAAGGCATCTTTTAATGCGTTGGCAACTAATGGGATGCGTTTGAAGACTGCGCCAGCGTCATTTGATGAGTAGCCGAAAATGTCTTGAATGTGTTTTTTAGGTACCAGTAAGGTATGGCCTTTTGTAACTTGGCTCATATCTAGGAAGGCTATCACCACTTCGTCTTCGTAGACTTTGTTTGTGGGGATTTCACCGTTTGCAATTTTACAGAAGATACAATTATCCATGAATAGTCCTCGCTTTCAATATTGGGTTAACTTTGGCCGTGTTAATTCATCGCATTTACTTGGAAATAGTGTTAAATTAAAGGCTATAATTATATTAATTTTAACATAAATGATGGGAAGGGAACAATTTCAGTGCTATGCTAGATTGGAAATGATTTCTTTATCATTAAACTTAAATGCTAGATTAAATCTAGATCAATAAAAGGATGAACAAAATGACATTAACAGTTAAAGGACTTACAGGGGGCTATTCTAGTCAACCTGTACTAAAAGATATTAATTTTGAAATTGCATCAGGTGAAATTGTTGGCCTGATTGGGTTAAACGGTGCGGGTAAATCGACTACCATTAAACATATTATTGGCCTGATGCGGGCGATGAAGGGTGAGATTGCTATTGATGGTCATCAGTTAACCGATGATGCCAATGCATACCGTCAATCCTTCACTTATATTCCTGAAATGCCGGTACTATATGAAGCCTTAACTTTGAAGGAACATATTGAATTAACGGGTATGGCCTACGGTTTAGGGAAGGAAGAGGCACTAAGAAATGCCCAACCTTTACTAGAAACCTTTCGTTTAGATAAACGGTTAGATTGGCTGCCGATTCATTTTTCAAAAGGAATGAAGCAAAAGGTGATGATTGTCTGTGCCTTCCTAGTGGAGACGTCTTTATATGTAGTGGATGAACCGTTTCTTGGTTTGGACCCACTGGCTATCCATGATTTTATCGATACATTGAAAGCCAAACGTGATGCGGGTGCGTCGGTATTGATGACCACTCATGTCTTAGCGACAGCTGAACAGTATTGTGACCGATTCTTATTCTTGGCGGACGGTGAGTTAGTGGCGGCAGGTACTTTAGATGAAATCCGAGTGCAATATCAACTGCCAGGAGCTACTTTAGATGACCTATATTTACACTTAGCGAAGGGGGCAGATGACCATGCGTCTGCTTGATACTTACCAGAAACGTCGGCAAGAAGGGCAAGATTTATTTCTAAAGAATGCTAAATATATTTTTAATGACCATGCCGTAATCGTCCTCTTCTTCCTATTTGGCGCATTGGCTTACCAGTATTCCAACTGGCTATCAGGCTTGTCACAAGGATTGGTCGGGGTTTGGGTCCACGTAATTTGGGCGGTTCTGATGACGGTTGGGGTATTTATTACCGGTGTGGCTTCACATATTGTGGCAGCAGACTTGGTCTTTCTCTTACCTATGGAGTCGAAATTTACGGACTGGTTCCGGTCAGCCTTGAACTATTCATTACTGTTACCGAGTGCTATGATTATCCTGTTGATTGCTGCTTCTTACCCACTTCTGATGGCTATGGTGGGCTATTCGATTTTTGAATTGATTGTCTTGGCCGTGATTTTGATTTGCTTTAAGACCGCCCACTTAAATACTATTTTGGAAAGCTGGCATTATACCAGCGACCGGGTGATTAAAATTCACAAGGCAATCTTGTATCTAGCAGTTTTTATCACGCTATTATTAGCTTCCTTTGTGACACCATATCTCTGTTTAGGCGTTGCACTGCTGTATTTAATCGCCATTCATTTTACCGGGATTCGTCCTTTTTCAGATGGGAAAAAGGGTTGGCACTGGGATAAGATTGTCGCAGTGGAACAAGACCGTCAGCAACAAATAAAGCGCGGACTGGCCTTGTTTGTAAATATGCCACAAGATGCCGTTTCAAGTAAACGACGCAAGTATTTGGACGGCTTTATTAAAGGGATCAACCGTGGGGACAATCCTTACGCTTACTTATACAGTCGGGCCTTTTGGCGGGCGAGTGATTATTTCCCACTTTGGGGCCGGATGACTTTAGTAGGGATTTTGTATTTGGTCTTTGTAACCAATAGTCACTGGTTGAACTTAGTGGTGATTTTATTGATTCAATACTTCAGCCATTTCCAAATTTTACCTATGGCTAAGAAAATCAACCAACATGTCTTATTGCAGGTCTACCCAATGGATCAAAGTTCACAGGTGACTGGCTTTAAACAGATGATGGCTCAGCCAATTTGTACGCAAATTGTATTATTTGCTGTAACGAGTTTGCTTACCCACGATTGGATTTTTGCCGGTGCAGTGTTACTTTCTACCATTATACTAGGCTTATTCTTTCTTTATCTCTATTTACCGCGTTTTATCCGCAAGAAAGAAAAAAAGGTTAGAATACGCTAAGTCTGTTGACTAAGTCCTGTTTTCCAACTAAAATAACTAGTACTCAAGAAAAAAGGAGTAAGCATCTCAAGGGGGAGTCGCTGCTCACTTTTTTCATTTATACAGTAAGTTAACACTACTTGGGCAAAAGAGAGGAGGAATGGTTTTGGAATACAAATTTGATCGCGAGTGGATTCTCGAACCCATTGGAGGGGATACTGGTCAAGCCTATGTTGGCTATAATGACGCCAACGATGAACGTGTATTTTTAAAACGTAATTCTTCACCCTTGTTAACCATCTTGTCGATGGAAGGTTTTGCGCCCAAGTTGAAATGGACTAAGCGTGAGTCTAGCGGGGACATTATGACAGCCCAAGATTGGGTGTCTGGTAATGTTTTGTCGCATTTTGAAGTGGCTCAATTGCCGGTAGTCAAATTGATGTATCGTTACCACCATTCGGATAATTTATATAACATGCTGGTTAAAATCGACGGCGAGGTTTACGAGCCAGACCGCTTTTTACAGGATTATGAAAGTGATTTGGCAAAAGAATTACGTCACCACCAGTTACTAGCCGAGGTGACTACTTGTCTATGGGACACTCTTCATTTGGTTGATGGGGTCCGCAAAACGGTGTGTCACGGAGACTTGAACCGCCGGAACTTTATCCGAGCTGAGGACAATCAGTTATATCTAGTGGACTGGGAAATGGTGAAAATCGCTGATCCTATTCTAGATATCAGCCAATTGTTGGTGCAATATGTTGATTTTAAAAATTGGGATGTCTGGTTTGACTTATATGGCTTACACATTACATACGATATTTACCAACGTATTGAATGGTATTCGATGTTGAATCTCTTGAATATGATCAAAAAAGACTTCAGAGAAAATCGGATGATTGCCATGAACCATAAAATCTTAAAATTAAAACATATCTACAACAACCGTTACTTACATCAAGTAGGGGAAATGTAAGGAAGGTGTAACAAAGTCGTTAAAACTCGACGCTTCTATCGCATTTAGGAGAGTAAACGCTAAAGCGTAAACTCTCTCATAAGTTGGACCAAAATCGGGTTTGACCCTCCAGAAAGGACTGCTTTTCAGATTAGATTGCAAAGTTTCCTTTCTTGGCGTCGGCTCTTACACCTTCAAAAGCCGAACAATTACTGCGAGTAATTGGCGCATTTTGGGAAGTGTCGGAAGAACTTGACTTATGAAGCCCAATATAAGACCGTTATTGGCCAAAAAAAGGGGGATGTGAACTTCATGTCACGTCTCTTTTTTCTTGGAACGACATCATTTATAAAACAAATCATTAGGAGGATATTATGCGCGTAAGAAATAAACCGTGGGCAAAGGACGCCATGGCAGAACATAGAGAATATGTCATTTTAGAACCGGAAACAATGCAGGGGAAATGGCAATCTGAATTTAAAAACGACCATCCTGTTCATTTAGAAGTGGGAACTGGTAAGGGGCAATTCATTATTGAGATGGCCCGCCGTAATCCAGACGTGAACTTTATTGGTCTTGAATTACAAGATTCAGTATTAGTGATGGCGATGGAGAAAGCTTTGGAAGGTGAAGTGTTACCTAATTTACGCTTTATTTTAGGGAATGCCCTTGAACTATCTACTTATTTTGAAGAGGGTGAAGTGGCCAAGTTATTCTTAAACTTCTCTGATCCATGGCCAAAAGCGCGTCATGCGAAACGTCGTTTGACTTTTAAAACCTTCTTGGACCAATATAAACATGTCTTACAAACAGAAGGTTACCTGCAATTCAAAACGGATAACCAAGGATTATTTGAATATTCACTGACTTCAATGTCACAGTATGGGATGGATTTCTTAGAAATTTCGTTGAACTTGCATGAGTCGGATATTGAAGGCAATGTCCAAACAGAGTACGAAGAAAAATTCTCAGCCCGTGGCTTTAGAATTAACTATATGTTGGCTAAATTTAAATAGAAAAAATGAGGGACTGTGACTTCAATTGTCATAGTCCCTCAATTATTCTTACAGCTTATAAAAATCTAGAAAGTTGCCGGTACTTGGGTCTGCCATAAATTCGTATTGAACTAATTCGTTGTCTTCTGTACGAGAGATTCCGCCGTAGAAGACTTCTTGTTTTTGGCCAAAGCGTTCTGCTTGAATGGGTTGTAATTCAATCCAAGAACCTTCGATGGTACCTGGGTCGGTGAATAGGGCTTTGGCTTTTTGAAGGACGTCATTGCCGTCTACTTTTTTAGAATGGTCGGCTACTAATGCGCCCACAACGCCACCGATAACTAGTCCGCATCCAAATAGGAAACCTGCTAGTAGGACGTCGTCACGTTTTGTTGGTTGTTGGTTGTATTGATTAGACATATAATCGCTCCTTTGTTGTCTGAAGGTTGAATAAGTGAATCTATTTCGATAAGTGATCATGAACATATTATAACAATCATGGCTGGCAAAATATAGTTTTACCTATTCATAATTGTTTGGCGTATATGGCGGATTTGATTTTGTGAAGTGATTTCAAATAATGGCGGAACCATTTATGCCATGGTGGAAAGGCTTGGCTGTCGGGGAAAATGATTATTTTTCACAGTCTATTATTATTTGCACTTTTATGACTAGGAGTATATAATCGAGTAGAATATTATACGTTTTAATAGGACATTACCGGTCTAGTTGATGACTAGGCTTTTTTATTGGTTTATGTCGTAAGTTTTACTTAATTTTATTTTAAAAAAGAAATATGAAGGGGATTTTAACGAGTATGTGGATTAGTATATATAATCGAGATGGCGTCGGTGACGTTATCATGTTTTCCAAAGGGACATTAACGAGAGATCGTATTGCGACTTCAACAGTTGGAGATGTGACGCGTATTTTCAATAATGAAACGAAAGAAACAATGGGTTACAATATCCAAAATATTTCTAAAATGATTCAAATTGAAGGAAAGGGGCGTGTTCATTTAAGTCAAACACAATTAGACTTAATCAACCAATCCTTATATGAACAAGGTTTTGATACTATTCCTTTCAATGATAATCCGCGTTTAGTCGTGGCTGAAGTTTTAGAAGTGAAGGATTTAGAAGGTTCTGACCACTTGCATATTACGCAAACCAAAATTGGCCCAGATGAGGTTGTTCAAATTGTTTGTGGTGCGCCAAATGTCCGCGAAGGGATGTTTGTAGTGGCGGCCTTGCCAGGGGCTGTAATGCCAAATGGTCAAGTGATTTGGGAAGGTGAACTGCGTGGCGTTTCAAGCTACGGTATGTTAACTTCTGCATTTGAATTAGGTGTCGACCCTGAACATGTACGAAAAGGTATCCTTGAAATTAAAAATGACGTGCCAGTTGGGACATCATTTGATAAAATTAACAGTGAACATTTCGTTGAAGCTTAGCAGATATTATACGGTCTGATTAGGCAAACTATACATGTATTGTGTTGGGGGTGAGTAGTTGAGTCGAGAGCATGACAAACTGAGACATTCTAAGGATAAATGGCAGCGATTTGAAGAGAAGTCCGCAAATCAGCCTGAACAATTTGTCCCATTTTATCATAAGGAGAATGATTCTTTGTTACACGAGAAAAATGACAATCCAATTACTTTCCCCAATTACATGAACTGGTATAACCAGGGGGAGGACCAATCTTCTGGACGGCAAATTCCGCCTAAAAAGACCTATCAAAGAGAGGGTCAAGGAGACGACCGTCAGCAGATGGATTATTATCTAGCCGAAAAAGATCATAATCACCGCTACCAACCTTCATATGGGCATTTTAAATACGCCAGCAATGAGGAACGGGACACCACAAAACCAGTTGAAGATTCAGGGGTGCAAGAGGTTTTTAAAGCGGTCAATGTGGATGACAAGCGCCAGCAAAAATTGGACCGTTTACGTCAAGAGTTGCAGGAATATCAAGATTACCAATTCCGCAGACCTTTTCAACCGAATGATTTGCCGACAAATTGGACCAGTAACCGCCAAGATGCCAAGGCTGCTCGGTCATCCAAACGCAGCCATTTTCATTTTGAAGAGGCGGTTTCTGAACCTAAAGGATTCCAAGAAAAACGGCAAGCAACACCGGTTTCTGAAACCACGCCTGCAAGGGCCACTGTCCCTAAACGAGGGCATTTAAACCGTGGTCTGCAGAGTATTATGGCAGAGGAACCAGGGGGAAGCTTTAACCAGCCAGGAAGACAAGCTAAGTCGGGACATTATTCCTATTTTCCAGGCCAGGACAAGCCATCATTGACCCCATATTTAAAGAATAAACAAGCACAATCTAATCGAGGAAATGGAGATTTTAACGAGCATGAATAAAGAATTAACGTATTACTTCACAGGGATTAAAGGATCAGGCATGAGTGCCTTAGCCTTAATCTTGCATAATATGGGCTATAAGGTTCAGGGTTCAGACCAAGAAACTTACTTCTTTACCCAAAGGGGTTTAGAGAAAGCTGGTATTGAATTACTACCTTTTAACGCTGACAACATCCAAGAAGGTATGTTTATCATTTGTGGGAACGCTTTTGGCGATGACCATCCTGAAGTTGTCCGTGCGAAAGAATTAGGTCTTGACGTGATGCGCTACCATTTCTTCCTTGGTGAATTAATCAAAGACTACACTAGTGTAGCGATTACTGGTTCTCACGGGAAAACATCTACCACTGGTTTGATGGCACACGTGATGCGTGGTTTACAACCAACTAACTTCCTAATCGGTGATGGTACTGGTGCTGGTCAAGAAGACGCTGAATACTTTGTGTTAGAAGCGGACGAATACCGTAAACATTTCTTAGCTTACCACCCAGACTACGCGATTTTTACTAATATCGATTTTGACCACCCTGACTACTATGAAAACATTGACCAAGTATTTGCAGCGAATACGACTTTTGCTCACCAAGTGAAGAAAAAAGTCATTGCATACGGTGGCGATGCTTACTTACGTCAATTTGCTGACCAATCTGACTTGGATGTTTGGTACTACGGTCTTGAAGGTGGCGACAACCATATTGTGGCTTCAAATGTCGATCTAGCTACTGATGGCTCTCATTTCGATGTGCATGTAATGGGTGAATACTATGGTCATTTTGACATTCCAACGTTCGGTGAACATAATGTGATGAATGCTTTATCTGTGATTGGTTTCTGCTACTTCGAAAACTTCCCAGCAGACCGTGTTGCAGAAGAATTACGTACTTTCGGTGGGGTTAAACGTCGTTTCTCTGAGAAGAAAATTGGTGATATGACTTTAATCGATGACTATGCTCACCATCCATCAGAAATCAAAGCGACGATTAATGCTGCCCGTCAAAAATACCCGAACAAGAAGATTATTTCTGTCTTCCAACCACATACTTTCAGCCGTACCATTGCTTTAATGGACGAATTTGCGGGTGCGTTGGACTTGTCAGATGACGTTTACCTATGCGAAATTTTTGCCTCTGCGCGCGAGAAAGACAACAAGCAAGTGTCTGTTTCTGACCTAGCTAATAAGGTAACAAAACCTGTGCAAGTATTACCGTTGGAAAATGTATCACCATTATTAGACTATGATGATGCAGTCATGATCTTTATGGGTGCTGGCGATATCATGAAATTTGCTTACGCGTATGAAGACCTATTGGCAGAGAGCCAATCAACTATCCACTAGAATAAAAGAATTGAAAGGTCGGCTTTGTGCTGGCCTTTTTGCGAAGAGAAAGATTTTTATCAGCCTTGAGAGGAGGATTAGATGGTTTACCAAAAAGTGATTCAATTTGACCAAGAGAACCAGTTTCAAGATGGCTTGGCCAATGAAATCAAGCAACTAACCTGGTTGCATTATGAAAATCCGGATAAGGGGGAAGTCCGGCAGGTGCTTGAAGACTACCACTTGCCAGTCCATTTCGGGGAGTATGTCTATGACCAGTTTGAAACGTCTTGGATTGAGTATTACCGAAATGATGCCGGCGACCTATTTACCTATATCATTATCCAGTATCCCTATGGTCATGAGGTAATTAGCGAGAATACCTATCATACAGCCCCGCTAGTGATTGTTATGGGCAAGGATTTGGTGATGACTTTTATGAACCATACCAACATGCCTTTTATGTTGGATATTCAGCGGTTAAATTTTCCTTCTGACTTTCCGATGACCTCTGCCTACGCATTTGTCATGTACATGTTTTATGAGGTGGCTCAGGCCCATATCGATGCGGTCACCATTATGCATGGCTTGATTAAGCAAGCTGAGGAGGAAGCCCGTCATTCTACTAAAAACAACGTGTCTTATGCCTTAATTAACGTCAATAAGGGGCTGGTATACTTATCCACCGCGGTCCATAATAATGCCAAGACTTTGAGCCGGATTAACCAATACTTTAACCAATTGGAAAACGACACCCGCTACCAGGAACGAGTCCTCAATAGGGTACAAATCGAGATGAACCAGGCAGTAACCATGATTGAAAACGACATGGCGCTCATTAATAAACTGAACGATATGCTGTCGAATGTCATTTCAAATAACTTGAACGATGTCATGAAACGGCTAACGGTTATTACCATTATTATGACCGTGCCGACGATTACAGCAGGTCTTTGGGGGATGAACGTAGCTTTACCACTTGAAGATAATGTCCACGGTTTTTCCATTATTTTAGTCGGTTCGATTATCTTGTCGGTTATTATTTACTTTATTATTGACCGAATCAATCTGTTTAAATGATTGCTTGGATTATAAATTTTTTGGAAAATGACCGTTTACCTTCCTAGTTGAAAGTAAATTATGCTAAGATAAAGATAGTATAATCAAGGAGGCTATTATGGCTAAACAACAGATTAAAAAAGCAGTAATTCCAGCTGGTGGTTTAGGAACGCGTTTCTTACCAGCGACTAAAGCGATGGCAAAAGAGATTATTCCAATCTTAGATAAACCATCCATTCAGTTTATTGTTGAAGAGGCAATTGAAAGTGGTATTGAAGAGATTTTAATTATTACCGGACGTAACAAACGTTCAGTAGAAGACCATTTTGATGCAAACTTTGATTTAGAAGACAACTTGAAGCAAAAACACAAAGATAAGTTGTTGAAGATGGTTGAAGACACGTCATTATTGAATATTCAATTCAAACGTCAGCACTATCCAAAAGGATTAGGGGACGCTATTTTCCAAGCGAAATCATTTGTTGGTGATGAACCCTTCTTATTACTATTAGGAGACGACATCGTGGTGAATGCGCCAGGTGAAAAACCATTATCAAAACAAATGATGGATTGCTACCAAACTAATTTAGCGGATGATGCCTTATTAATTGCTGGGGCTAGTGTACCAGCCAAAGAAACTTCTTCTTACGGGATTATGACGACATCTGGTGACGGCGAAGCGGGTATCTACAATATCGATAAATTTGAAGAAAAACCACAAAATGAAACCGAAGAAAAATTAGCGGCGATTGGTCGTTACATTCTACCACCAGAGATTTTCGATGCCATTGAAGCCATTCCAGAAAATTCTTTCTCAGGTGAAGTAGAACTAACAGATGCCATCAACCACTTAGCTAAAGGCGACAAGTTAAAAGCCTATGACTATCAAGGTGAATGGTATGAAGTGGGGGAACCATTAGGTTTACTAAAAGCCAGCATTCAATTCGCCTTACGTCACGAAGAAACAGCAGACGGTTTCCGTGAATACTTGAAAAACGACATTATCCCAACATTGAAATAACCGAACTTAAAAAGCAGTAGCGCGACTTCAATCGCGCTACTGCTTTTTTCGGTTCTATAATAAATAGTGTTGGTGAGATTCAATTGAGTCTCATCGGCACTATTTTTG
>NZ_JVVG01000010.1:0-8322 GCF_001053265.1 Carnobacterium sp. 1290_CSPC | reverse complement strand
AAGTGGAACAAGTCATGAGTGTTCCTAGAAACACGCCATTTTAATGGCGTTGTAGTTCATGACTATATTTTAGCATAATCACAAACATAACCGAAATGAGATAGCGGGAGTGAAATAGATAAAGGCTTCTCAGCATTGTAATTTAAGGTCAGTTTATTTGCCAGAATGTTTTTTACCCTTCTTAGGCATTGCTCTGAAAAGATAAATAGTTTTTCAGTTACCTAGGAAGTCAACGTCATCATATGGCATGTCGTATAGCTCATTTGAATTGGTCATACAATAAATTCGCAAGACCTTATGCAAAATCGTTTAAAAATTGTACTGTGGCTTTGCATTATGGTCATTTAAAATATCAAAAAAGCCACCCTAACCGGATGACTTTTGACTGGCTTATCAGTCTTCATCTACCCAATGGTAAAGGAAGAACATGTAGCCCCAAAATTTCTTGATTTCTTTAAATCCAGCTTGACGATTGGCTTGCCACCAAGTCACTTCCTCGCCGCCGATATCATGATAGGTAGCGACGTATGTTAAATCGAACCCGTAATGGCGATTTTGTCGTTCGTAAATCATTTTTGTCCGTAACATATGATAATCTGATGAGGTAATAATGGCTGAATCATAACCCATTTCTTGCATCATCTTCAACGTATTTCGTGCGTTGGTATAGGTGGACGTTGCATTTGCTTCGTTAATTAAAGCATCACTTGGTGCACCCGCTCCCACATAAAAATCTAGATTTGACTGGGTTAGTGGACTTACAATAATTTTTCCTGACCGTGAATAACCTGCTTCAAGCAAATCAACTGCTTCACCAGCCCGCTCACTAGCCCCTTCTGGTACAACAATAATATCCGATACTTTCGGTTCCTCATCAACAATGAGGTTACTGATGGTAATCACACAAACTAACCCAACAGCGATACTCATGCCGGCAAAAAAACCCGCAAGTCGAACAAGATTATTTCCTTTCATCTGCATTCCCCATTTTGATAAGCATTTTCCTTTTGTCTTATCTTACCACATGGAAATTACCGGATGAAAAGTAACGTATCATTTTCCAAAATCAAATATAATCGTATTATTGTGTTTCCTTGCAAGCGAAGCAACATCCCTTTGGATCAATTCAGTAAATTGATCTGCAAATTTAAACATATCGATTGGTTGTTGATTTAAGTCAGCGTTCTCGATATACGCTTTTAATCGTTTTTGTACTTGCTTCATTTCAAAATCGATTTCATCTGGATGCTCAGCACTCGCTACAGTATAGCAAAATTCATCTATTGGTAAGTCTTCACAGATGTCAATAATATTGAACAACCGTTCTTCATAATTGACAAGTTTTGGTATATCACAGATTTCTGTAATTACCGGTAATATCACAATCCGCGCTTGCTCCAAGATATCCTCAACAATTGCAGTATCCCCTGGTTGGATAAAAATATTTTCCACACCGGGTAAGTTTGGAACTTCAACATCTTCATAATGTGCAGCGAGAACTTCATAGCCCGCCGTAGAAAATTGTTCTACCGCCTGACGCCCTATCAGATTCGTTGCACCGATGATCGCTACTTTATCCATTTTCCCCACCACAATTTCCTTATAAAAATAAATGTCACTCACCGACTGTTACTGATCTTCATATCAATAAATGCACAATCATGTTCTGTATTTCAACATATATTAAAACAACATCCCATAAAATATATACTGACTAAAAATACAAAATAACAACAACATACTTTTGCGCTTATTCTCTTCATAACCGTGAGTGTAAAACGGATATTTGAAAAAAGTTATTCACACAAACATCGGCAAAACGAGATTACATATTTTATTTAGAAATCCTCCCTCAGTTTAGAATATAAAGATACAAATTCGCTGGCAATTATATATCACATTGTGATTCTTAATCCATTTTTATTGCTAAATAAGCTTTGTATCCCCTTTCATTATATACTTATATAAGGCTAAAAAGGTAGGATTTTTCGTATTTATCCAGGGTTACTTGTCAATTTGGGGTTAATATAATCTATACATAATTTATTCGATACAATTATGTTTCTTGGAAATCTTGTGATGTATAGTAATTTTGTTGTTCGGGAACTAAGTAGATAAAATTTTCTTTCACCAATTCAAAAGCATCCGAAAAATTTCTATTCACAATCGTGTTTCATCGATATCTAAACCATCAAAAACTTGTTGAATTAAACCATCATCTTTATTGTAGTAATATCCTTTATCGCCCACCTCATCCTTCATCACTGAAAGAATTGACACCTTATTTAGCAGCGGCTAAGACTAAGGCATGATAGTGAGAAGTAATCACCATTTGTGTTTGACCCAAAATAAGCACCGCATCTTGCATTAGTAAATAGCTTTTAACTGAATAATCGATTAAAATCATTTCAGGAATTCGCTCCTTCAAGAAACGACCTTGGCCAGTCCCACCTTTTCCAATATTTAATGGTAGAAAGACAACTTCTAAATCATAACGATGTTGCATATCCTCTACAAAATCTTTAATCGCATCCAGTTCTGTTTCAATCATAGCCATTGGTTGATAGGCCTCCACCACAATATAGCGGTCTGAATCGACTTCACTTGTTGGTGTCAATACTTGAATATCTGGATAGATGAAAAGCAAGTCATTGAGAATGAAGGCTGCTTCATGCGATGTTGCCAATTGATCAAAGCAGATTTTTGAATGCATTCGGTCTCTCGCTGCCACCTTTTCGGAATCCCCATCTAGTCTGCCAAATAAATCTTTATCATTAGCTTTTACTTTTCTGCTTTCTCAAATGAATGTTTAAAATCTAATGTATCATCTGGTAAAGGTAAATTAAATTTTTTTGTCAACCATCCGAAATCCTTAATGATTCTTCTCCTTTTAAGTCGGAAATTTCTAAATCAATCATACTACCAATATGCCAAATTAACCAGGTAATCGATTTGATTAATGGTGCTGACATGACATCGGCATCTTCCATGCTCACTTGATCTAAAGAATCTAAAAAGCGCTCCTGCGCTCTATCCAGCGTTTCAATAAATAATTGTGAGTAATCCATGTCATTCCATCCAATTTGATCACTTTCATTTATATAATCACCTTATTATAAGCAAAAAAGGCTGAGACCAAGCTCAACCTTATCTATCTTAACTATTTAGATTTTCTATTTCTGAACAGTAGTACAATGATAACGATAATTAACACGGAACACTTACAAAAGGTGTTCCTTTAACATTTATACTATTTTATTAGTAAAGCCACTTGACGGAATTGAACCAGCGGCCCCATATTGACAATAGTGGTTCAATAATGTCCGATGAGATGGCTCTTTGAGAGCGACGTATCCATTCAATTTATGATGTTGATGAGTAAATCTTACTGATATCATAAATCGTAGAACCATAAAATAACAAAATTTCTTCAGAAGTGAATACACAAAAAGGAGGTTTATGATACCACTCTCCCTCAAAAAATACTCTACTAACCCAACTCCGTCTCTCGCACAGACTCACTAAAACCTCTGACATTATAATTTGTGTGATACTCACTCATTGCTTGTTCGTAATACAAGTCACCAAAAACTTTATTAACAACATTGATGCCCATCATACTTTTAATCAACGGATTAAACAGCTTGGTCACGCCTATACGATGATTGGATATCTTCGCAATTTCTTTAACAAGATCCGTTGTTGTGACATATTCTGTATTTTGTGGATGGTAATAACCTCGGTCCTGGTTATCAATAACCAATCTTAGAAACTCTGATAAGTTATCTACATGTAACATACTACGTCTATTATAATAATCAGGGAAAAGTGGTGTAACTTTAGCTAACTTAGAAAGTCTTGGATAATTCCCTTTCGATTCATACCCATAAATCATTGGCGGACGAACATAGGCCACTCGAAAATCTTCGGATTCTAATCGCTCTAACTCGCGCTCAGCTTGCAACTTACTATCCCCATAGAAATTATCTGGCTTAGGCACTGTATCTTGTCTAATAACAGCTTGGTCAGTCCCAAAAACAATCATACTACTCATATAAACAAAATGCCTTACACCCTCTTTTTTAGCCTTGCTGGCCACTTGCACAGTTAGATCACGATTCACTGAATAATACAAGTTTTCTAATGACTTATTCGATGAATTATGTGCTATTCCCGCCACATGGATAATTGAATCATAACCACTCCAGTCGATATCTTGCCACTTATCAGTTTGCAAGGATACCTTATCAACTTGATACTTTTCTGGCCAGAGAGCTAACCATGCAGCAAGCCTATTCCCTATATAACTATTTCTTCCTGTAATTAGAACTTTCTTCATTATCAATTCACCTAACCCCAATATATTTACTATCAAAGACTTACCCCATTATAACAAAATAACTCTGCCCTATGAACGATATACACAATATAAATAACTTACTGATTATTCCGTCTTGATTTGAGCCACCATTCCGCTTGTTGAGAGCCACCGTTCCGGAACTTGAGAGCCACATTGTGAATGGACACTCATTCAATGAAATATAAAAGGATTGGCTTCAATATTCGCCAATCCCCATTGTGTTTTATGCTTCTCGATCTCTCATTGATCGATGACCTTGTATTCTAATAACCTTTGCTTTACTCACCAAGCGATCTAAAATGGCATCTGCGATGGCTCCACCTCCTAATCGGGTATGCCATCCTTCTATTGAAAACTGTGAACAGATAATCGTTGCCTTGTATCGATAACGACGTTCAATGATTTCAAGTAATTCGGCAGCTTGATTTGTATTAAGGGTCGTAAGAAGCCATTCATCCAATATTAGTACCTCAAAACGTTCATAACGTTTGAGTAGTTTATGGAAGGTTGCTTCCGCCTTTGATAATGCAATTTCAGTGAGTAAATCAGGTAAACGGACATAACGGGTACGGTAGCTCGCCAAACATGCTTCATATCCTAAAGCACAGGCTAGATAGCTTTTCCCTGATCCTGTTGGGCCAACGATTAAAACATTATTTGGGGCAGTGACGTATTTATTCGTTCCTAATTCTTTAATAAGATCTTTATCCAAATCACGATCTGAATAGTACTTTATACCCTCTAAATAGGCTTGATTCTCTGATAAGTTAGCGTTTTGAATCAGCCGTTTAATCTTCTCATTAACCTTAACATCCAATTCACGGTCAAGGAGATGTGCAAGGCGTTCTTCAAATGTCCATTGGGTATATTCCTTTTCTTTATCTTGTTCTTGGAATGCCTCAGCCATACCTTTCAAGCGTAATTGAAGCATTTTTTCATAAGTAGTCTCGTTCATTGCCTAATCCCTCTCTTTATAATATTCCCATCCGCGCAGAAAAGCATGGTCTTGTTGATCATCTACCGGGTTAGTGTTTGTTATCGCTTGTTTTGATGTCGTTTTTACTTCAATCATTCGTTTAATATTTTGATACTTTGGGGTGTGGATAATACTGAGGGCTTGTTCACACGTAGCCTCTAATTGCTTCTCAGTATATTTATCAGTCAGTTTAAGGATGGACAGACAGCTATTATAGGCCTGTTGTTCTATTTTATAATGATCAAGCAAACGTTCAATTACTACCGCTGTTTGGGGGCCAATCATCGTTGCCCACTTGATAAAGCGATGCCGATTCCACTCACCCGCTTGACGATGATTGATGGGCATGTGTTCTTCTACCGTAACGTATTGACCGGCTTGTCCGTGACGGCGACGATGAGTGCATACACGAGTATGTTGATGAAATATTTCAATGCGGTTCTGTGTGTTTCGAACTCGCATGTCTTTTTTGATATATTGATGGGGGACCGAATAGTAAATCTTACCCACTGAAATATGATAATTATATTGAATTCTAGCTGTTTTCCATACACCGTACTCATAAGCATCCTTAGGCAAAGGTTGCAGGTAAGTCTTTTCTTCTGTTAAGAAAATTTCTAATCGGGATCCCTTTCTTTTTTGGAACGGTTTCTCATTATATTCAGACAATAATCCTGTAATTCGTTCGTTTAAATCAAATAAGTCATGAAATATCTCATGACGAAGTTTGGCGATAATCTGTGTGGTAATTTTACCTACAGCTCCTTCTACGGAGGCTTTATCTTTAGGTGTTCGTGGTTTCGCCGGTAGTATCGCTGTACGATAATAGTCTGCCATCTCTTGATAAGCCGCATTCAACACCACTTCACCGCGTTTAGGATGCTTGACCACCGCTGTTTTTAAGTTATCGCAAACGACTATTTTAGGACTCCCTTGGATAAACTCAAAAAAATTTACATGCGCATTAATCCATTGTTCTTCCTTCATATTGAGTGTGGCTTCAACGTAGGTCAGTTGACTATAAGACAAGGTAGCGACAAAAAATAGACTTTGGTTACCTCGCCCGTTTCAGAATCAACCAGGTGATAAGTGGTGCCTGCCCAATCGACCTCGACCTTTTCGCCCGCAGTGTGCTCAAAATACATCGTTGCTTTAGATTGTTTGATGCCTTGATTGAGATGCTCATAAAACTGACTATATTGATAAGGAATGCGATCACCACTTAAATGACATTCTTTAACATATTCTTCCCAAAGTAACTTACGCGTCACACCATACTTACGCAATTCTCCCATCAGATAGTGCGTATCCAAAGGAACATACATTTCTGACTTATTATCAGTAACGTCTGGAAATAACTTTTCCTTTAATTCAGCTTCATTCAACTGACTGACCTGATTCCAATCTAACGGAATAGCCTTTCGGGCATTCACTACTTTCGAGACTGTATTTCGTGATACAGCTAGTAACTTGGCTATATCACGCTGTGATATGCCGGCATTTTCGTACCTAAGTATTTGTTTATAATTGCTCATAAACAAAACCACCTCTTTCTATAAAATTTTTGTAGATTATGACATCTACAGATAAATTTTATAAAAAAAGGTGGCTCTCTTACAGCGGAATGGTGGCTCAAAACCGACTGAAATATTCATTTTGATATTCATTTGGAGCCCGCCGATACGCAATTGCAGTGCACTTGATACTAATTAATCAAATTAATATTAAGGTATGCACTACCGGGACTATCCTTCGCACTCAGTGATGCTTTTATACTCACGGGTAGAGCTATCTATCCGCAGTATGCATCTAAAAATAGAAATAAACCAGCAAGTTCCCCACTCACTGGCTCAACAACTCTATAAAGTTATACCTCTAAAACCTCTCCACAACTTTCTTCAAGTACTTCTTCAACCCATCCTTCAACTCAGGGTGTTTCAATCCGTACTCGATATTAGCTTCTAACATACCTAACTTATTCCTTACATCATAGCGTTTGCCCTTGAATTCATAAGCGAAGACTCTTTGGGTTTTGTTTAAGGTATCAATCGCATCTGTTAATTGAATCTCTCCGCCTCGTCCTGCTTCTTGTTTCTCAAGGATATCAAAGATTTCTGGTTTAAGTAAGTAGCGTCCTACAATCGCTAGATTACTTGGTGCGTCTTCAGGTTTTGGTTTCTCAACGAATGCATCAACAGAATAGATTCCTTCCGCTACTTCTGCTTCTGGATCAATAATTCCGTATTGAGATGTTTCATCCTGGGGTACTGGAATTACGGCTAAGGTTGATGCTTTAGTTTTGTTATAGTTCTCGATAAGTTGTTTAGTTAGTGGCACCTCATCAACCATAATATCATCACCTAACATCACAACAAAAGGCTCATTACCAACGAATGACTTCGCTTGATAGACTGCATCCCCTAGTCCTAAAGGACGCTTCTGACGGATGAAATGCAGACGGATTCCAGTTGTATCTTCAACTAAGGCTAATAACTCATCCTTGCCCGTCTGTTGTAAATTATATGCCAATTCAAAGTTCGCATCAAAATGGTCTTCAATCGGTCTCTTACTCTTACCTGTAATGACGATAATATCTTCAATCCCTGAAGCAATCGCTTCTTCGACAATGAATTGAATGGTTGGTTTATCAACAATCGGTAACATTTCTTTGGCGATAGCTTTGGTTGCTGGTAAGAAGCGTGTTCCTAATCCAGCAGCCGGTATCACAGCTTTACGTACTTTTGACATTCTAATCCTCCTGATAGATTAATATATAAGAAAAGAACTTCACAAAAATAGGTTCTATAATAAATAGTGTTGGTGAGATTCAATTAAGTCTCATCGGCACTATTTTTGTGTACGCAAAAAAAGGACATGATATCCTTATTTCAAGTAAACCTCGACGAATACTGAAAGAAGGAAAATTCATGTCCCATATAACTATTATAAAACAACTTTGCGGAATTCTCGACAATAATATTCAAAT
>NZ_JVVG01000071.1:0-87220 GCF_001053265.1 Carnobacterium sp. 1290_CSPC | reverse complement strand
GGTAATCTAATGATTACCTGGCAGATATTACTCATCAGTCCTATTTGACGAAGAGCCAATTTTCTGAGGGCTTTTCTGACGACTCATTCTGTAAGGGGGTGCGCCCTAACAGAATGATGTGCGTCAGAAATCTTTAGTTGGGTTCGAGCCTTCACTGCTAAGGGATGCTAGGAAAGCTACAGCCTTTGGCTAGAAAGACGCTATCATTTAATTAGGCTTCAAGGTAAAATTGACAATATAAGTTTCAATATAAAATATAATTTGTTGAAAATTATCTGCTCATAAATTTTCAAAGGTCACTTTAATTTGCGAACTGTGATGCATCATTCAATGATGGCGTGAAAAAATAAGGCCCTCATTTTTTATTGTCGATTTTATATAAAGACTTACTTCTGACCAATTTCAATCTTCGTAAAAATGAATCATCAGCTTCCAATTCGGAAGTCCTTTTTCCAAAAAATGATATAGTGATATAAATGTCAGTATTGTGCTAAAAATGTTAGTATGTAATTATGGAAATATAAATAACTGAAAAAAAACACAACAGAAAGTAGGAATTTGAATGAAAAGTAGAGCTGCTGTTGCATTTAATCCAGGTGAACCGCTGGAGATTGTTGAAATTGATGTTGCTGAACCAAAGGCGAAAGAGGTATTGGTGAAAATCCTTTATACTTCTGTCTGCCATACGGATGCTTTTACCTTATCGGGTGATGATCCAGAGGGTGTATTCCCTGCTGTACTAGGCCATGAGGGTGCTGGTGTGGTGGTTGCTGTAGGTGATGAAGTGACGTCTGTTGAAGTGGGCGATCACGTGATTCCGCTATACACGGCTGAGTGTGGGGAGTGTAAATTCTGTCGTTCTGGTAAAACCAACTTATGTAGTGCTGTCCGTGAAACGCAGGGTAAAGGGTTAATGCCTGATGGCACTACGCGTTTCTCTTATAACGGCGAGCCTATTTACCATTACATGGGGACAAGTACTTTTAGTGAGTATACGGTTGTTCCTGAGATTTCTTTAGCGAAAATTGATAAGGAAGCGCCACTTGATAAAGTCGGTCTATTTGGTTGTGGTGTCACAACTGGGATTGGTGCAGTCCATAACACCGCTAAAGTAGAAGAAGGCGCTGTGACGGCTGTATTTGGTTTAGGTGCTATTGGATTAGCGGCTATTCAAGGTTTGGTGCAAGCGAAAGCAAGTCGTATTATTGTAGTTGACTTAAACGAAGATAAGTTTGAATTAGCTGAAAAAATGGGTGCTACTGATTTCCTAAATCCATCTAAATTCGACAAACCAATCCAAGATGTCATCATTGAAATGACAGACGGTGGGGTAGATTACAGTTTCGAGTGTATCGGAAACGTTGACGTGATGCGTTCAGCCCTAGAAGCTTGTCATAAAGGTTGGGGTGAAAGTGTCATTATCGGAGTTGCGGGTGCGGGTAAAGAAATTCACACACGTCCCTTCCAATTAGTTACAGGTCGTGTATGGCGCGGGTCTGCCTTTGGTGGCGTGAAAGGTAGAACGCAACTACCAGGTATGGTTCAAGATTACATGAACGGTGAGATTGATATCGATTCATTTATCACCCATAACCTTGATTTCACAGACATCAATGAGGCGTTTGACCTGCTGCATAAAGGTGAATCTATCCGTACCATGTTGACTTATGGGGAGTAATGAAAAATGACTTTAGAAATGATTGCTAGCAATCGTGCCTTTGGCGGTGAACACCGTAAATACCGCCATTTCTCAAAGACCTTACAATGTGACATGACCTTTAGTCTATTCTTGCCATCTAACGAAGAGGGGCAAGAAATCCCGCTAGTTTGGTTTTTATCCGGTCTAACTTGTACAGACGATAACTTTAGTCAAAAAAGTGGTTTTCAAAGATTAGCTGAACAACACCAAGTGGCGGTTTTGATTCCAGACACCTCGCCACGCGGAGAGGATATTGCTGATGACGACGCTTATGACCTTGGTCAAGGCGCAGGGTTCTATTTAAACGCCACACAAGAACCGTGGGCTAATCACTACAAAATGTATGATTATCTTGTGGATGAATTAGGTCAAATTGCAGCCGATTTAATCCCTCATTATGCGGGCCAAGAAAGTATCATGGGCCACTCAATGGGTGGACACGGCGCCTTAGTTATTGGCTTGAAAAATACCGACCGCTTTAAAGCCATCTCTGCCTTTGCACCCATTCTAAACCCAAGCCAAGTGCCGTGGGGGATTAAAGCCTTCACAACTTATCTAGGTGAAAATGAGGAAGCTTGGAAAGAATGGGATGCCACAGAACTGATTAAAGACGTTGACGCTCCGTCAATTCTAATCACCCAAGGTAGCCAAGATGAATTCTATCCAGAACAATTAGACGAAAGCCATTTCCTTGAAAACGCCAAGGAAAATGGTCAAGCAGTCAATTATCAAAAAGTAGAAGGCTATGACCATAGCTACTACTTCATCGCAACATTCTTAGAAGAACACTTCGCCTTCCACAAACAACATTTAAAATAACAGAACAATGACGTCCCTTGAAGTAGACTTGAACAAGCTACTTTAGGGGCGTTTTTTGATTGGGAAAAAGAGGCGCTAGGTCAGATCGGATTGATGAATAATTGTTAAACATATAGATAAGTAAATTTATATTTTTATCAAAATCATCTACCTCATAGATTATTTAAATAACTTAAGTTAAATATTCCGATTCTTTGATTTTGCCTGACCAAATAGTATATGATTAAGGATGACTGGGAGTAAAGACGAAGAATTAGGGTAATTTAAAAAGGAAAGTATGGTGTTGTATAGTGGCTTACATTCACTTAAAGGATGTCGTAAAACAATATGGAACAGGAAATACCGCAATTTTAGCCAATGACCATATTAATTTAGAAATTGAAGAGGGCGAATTCGTAGTGATTCTTGGCCCTTCTGGTGCTGGGAAATCAACTCTTTTAAATATTTTAGGTGGGATGGATGCAGTCACTTCGGGTGAAGTTTTAGTAGCGGATAAAAACATCGCTTCATATGACGAAAAAGGTTTAACCGAATACCGGCGTGACGAAGTGGGGTTCATTTTCCAAAATTATAACTTAATCCCTAATTTGACGGCTATTGAAAATGTAGAGGTATCAGAAGAAATTTCGGATAATTCATTAGCTGCCAAGGATGCACTACAAGGGGTTGGCTTATACCACCGCAAGGACAATTTCCCGTCACAATTATCAGGTGGGGAACAGCAACGTGTGTCGATCGCCCGTGCGATTGCGAAAAATCCAAAATTATTATTATGTGATGAACCAACGGGTGCTTTAGATTATGAAACTGGGAAAAAGGTGTTAGGATTCTTACAAGATTTAACCAATGAACAGGGGACAACTGTTGTTGTGATTACCCATAACCAAGCGATTGCGCCGATGGCTGACCGTGTCATCAAAATCAATGATGGGACTGTTTCGTCACAAGAATTAAATCAACAACCAATGCCAATTCAAGATATTGAATGGTAGGTGGTCCTTAATGAAGAAGAATAGAAAAATATGGTTAGACGGCTTTCGTGAGATCAAGAATACCCTTGGGCGGTTTCTAGCCTTATTGCTGATTATCGTTTTGGGAACGGGGTTCTTTGTGGGTATCCGTGCAGCTGCACCGGATATGATTGCAATAGCGGACAAGTATTTTAACCAAACTAACTTAGAAGATATGTCTATTCAGTCAACCATGGGACTTGACGAGGATGATTTAGCCTTATTAGAAGATGTGGAAGATATTGAATATCAACCTTATGCCTATGTTGACCGTCAGATTGCTACGAGTAATGATTTAGTTCGTTTCTATCCAAACTTCAATGAAACATCAGATATCAACCAATTTGATGTCCAAGAAGGGCGGTTACCTGAAGCAGTCGATGAAATCGCCATTGATAGCCAATTAGCCAATGATGAAAACTACCAAATTGGACAAGAAATCAGTTTAACTGATTTAGGTGTCAACTCAGAAGACAATGAAAGTGGTGCACCAACTCTTTCGGGTGAGACCTTTACCATTGTCGGCTACGTAAATTCACCCCTGCAAATTACAAATATTAGCCGCGGGGCGACTGGGCTTGGAGACGGGCAATTAAACGGTTTTGCGGTGATTGCACCTGAAGCCATTAATGGGGATATTTATACCAGTATCGCTATTGACGTGACCGCTGTAGATGATTTAGAAGCCTATTCAGACGAATACAATCAAGTCATCGCAGCTAAGCAAGCAGAAATTGAACATGTATTCGCCGACCGACCAAGTGAAGTCTACAACCAGACTGTATCTGAAGCGGAATTAGAAATTTCATCTGGACAAGCGGAAATTGACTCAGCTAGGTCTGAATTGGCGTCTGGCGAAAGTGAATTAAACCAAGCACAATCAGAAATTGATGACAACCAAAGTCAACTAGACCAACAAGAAAGTCAAGTTGAGTCCCAACTACCAGAAGGCGTATCCCTAGCTCAAGCTGGCATGTCCAGTGTGGTCGCTCAATTAGAAGCTGGTCAAGCAAGTCTTGATTCAGCTCAAAGTGAGTTAGACCAAGCAAGAAGTGATTATGAAAGTGAACGTCAGGAAGCTGAAGAATCTTTATCTAGCGCTGAAGCAGATATTGCGGACGCTAAATCAACATTGGCTGATTTAGATGAACCGACTTATACGATTAACGACCGTTCTGGCGTCTCAGGCTATACCGCTTGGGAAAATAATGCGGACAACATGGCGACAATTGGCCAAGCCTTCCCAATTATTTTCTTTCTGATTGCAGCATTAGTTTCCTTTACCAACATGCAACGGATGGTAACAGAGCAGCGGGTTCAAATTGGGACTTACAAGGCCTTAGGTTATAGCCCGCGAACCATTCAAACCAAGTATATTATGTATGCAGGAGTGGCAGCTATTTTAGGGTTGGTCATCGGTATTTCAATCGGTAACTATCTATTCCCGAATATCATTGTGTCTGCCTTCTCCAATACCGTGGCCTTACCAGGCATGATTTACACTTGGCAAATTGTGGACATCTCACTCGCAGTAGGGATTTCCTTGTTGACGACTGTTTTACCAGCTTGGTTAACCACTAGAACGACTCTGAACGAGAAGACCGCACGCTTATTGCAACCTGTTACTGGGAAAAATGGCCAACACATTTTCCTAGAAAGGTTTAAAGGGTTCTGGTCCCGCTTGAGTTTCCAAGGTAAGATCACTTGGCGGAACATCTTTCTCTATAAAGGACGTAACTTGATGACCATTATCGGGGTTGCCGGATGTGCCATGTTGATTGTCACTGGATTCGGTCTATCTGACTCTATTTCAGGTCTACCGGACGAACAATTCATCCAAGTGAAAATGTATGACGGTAGCCTGTCATTCAATATGGATGCCAGTCAAGAAGACCGCGACCAAGTGGTGGCCGATTTAACAGATAATGGTGACGTGGAGAATGTTTTACCGCTGTCCCGTGACGTTCTGATGACCGATGACGAAACAATCACCCAACAAATCGTGAGTGTCATGACCTTTGATTCAGAAAGCAACTATCAAGGTTACTTCCAATTACAAGAACTAGACACCGAACATAAGATGACCTTACCTGAAGATGGTGTCCTTATCACCGCTAAGCTGGCCTCATTATTGGGCATTCAAGCAGGAGATACAGTGACCTTAGTGGATACCAATAACGATCCTTATGAATTTTCTGTAAAAGGCGTCATCACCAACTATCTAGGTCATGAAATCTACATGACAGATGCTTACTACCAAGAGGTATTCGGTGAAGAAAGTGAAGAAAACACAGCCCTTGTTCAATTTGAAAGTGGCTTATCCACTAGCGACCAATCCGCAATCTTTGACCAAGTCAAAGAAGAAGCTGGCGTCATTGGGACAAGTTTAAACGCTAGTCAAATCACGGACTTTGAAGAAACCCTATCAGCCCTTGATCTGGTGACCGTCGTCTTGATTATTTCAGCAGGTGGCCTGGCCTTTATCGTCCTTTACTCATTAACCAACATTAATGTGTCAGAACGGATGCACGAATTGGCGACAGTTAAGGTGCTAGGATTCCGGTCACTTGAAGTCAGTATGTATGTTTATCGAGAAACCTTATTCTTAACCATGGTAGGGATTATCATTGGGAACTTCTTAGGATACGGCTTACTCAGCTATATCTTAAATACAGTGGCAATCGATCAGGTATTCTTCCCGATTGTGATCCAATGGCAATCTTACCTATACGCAAGTCTGATTACCTTAGCCTTCTCCATTGTGGTCATGATCTTCATGCACTACAAACTGAAGAAAGTGGAAATGGTATCAGCACTCAAAGAAGAAGATTAATTAAATTAGGACCGGGATTCATTCCTGGTCTTATTTTTTTATGCGCAAAATCATTAAATTCAACACAATTTGTACAATATTGTTTTTGGTAAACCCCTAATATTGGGCTTTTGTGTCTCATCTTCTCATTTAATTCCTTAAAAATTAAAGGATTCTCTAGACAAGGCTTGAGTTTTTAGTAAAATGAGAGTAACAAAAGATGATAGCGCTTACAGATTCTAACGTTTAAGGAGAGATAAACAATGAATTTGGACTGGATTAAAACGCGCGCAATTACTTCCCCTGAAAAGGTGGCGGTGATTGATCCATTGAAACACACAGAATTTACCTATCAAGATTTAAATCAACGTGCGGAAATTTTAGCTCGGCACTTGGTAGAGGATGCAGGCGTCAAAAAGGGAGACCGGATTGCCACTTTTGCCCCTAACGATATTGCTATTATTGATATGTTGTTAGCGGCAATTAAGATTGGTGCAGTCTTCGTTCCACTCAACTGGCGATTAAAACCAGTAGAAATTGCCCGAGTGGTAGAAGATGCAGGTGTTGAATATATTTTATATGCAACTAACCATTTAGACCGTCTATCAGAAGTACCTGACGCTTACATCAAGTACAATGTAGACGAGGTTGAATACAATCAAATGATGGATTTAAGTAACCATCAACCTTTTGAGAGTGTGTCTATTGATTGGCAAGATCCTATTTTATTAATTTATACCTCAGGTTCAACCGGTCGACCAAAAGGGGTCATTCATACCCATGAAAGTTATTTAAATAACGTATTCAATCAAATCATTTCTTGGAGAATGAGTGAAGATTGGGTAACAATTGGCTCAACCCCAATGTTCCACATTTTAGGTTTTATTGATATTGCGATACCAATGTTAGTTGTAGGTGGTCAATTAGTCTTAGAACGCTACTTCAACTATGAAACCATTAACGATTGGATCCGTACTTACAAACCAAATGTACTAGTCATGATTCCAACCATGTACTACGGTATTATCGCTTCACCTGACTTTAAACCAGAAAACTTAATGAGCGTAGACTTATTAGTCGCAGGAGGGTCACCACCATTACCAGCTGTACAAAAAGTTTTCCAGCAAATGGGTAAAATTATTATTAACGCCTACGGCTTAACCGAAGCGCCTTTATTAACGTTTAATACTAGTCAACGCGCTAATGAGCGCCCGACTACAATTGGTTCTCCTCTTTTATTTGATGAAATGATCGTTGTAGATGATGAGATGCACCCATTACCACAAGGTGAAATTGGTGAATTGTTGGTGAAAGGGAAGAACGTAACACCTGGTTATTGGAAGCTACCTGAAGAAAATGCCAAAGCTTTCCATGATGGCTATTTTAGAACTGGGGATTTAGCTTACTTAAATGAATATGGGGAAATGACTTTAGTCAATCGTTTGAAAGAATTGATTATCACTGGTGGGGAAAATGTCTTACCATCTGAAGTTGAGGCTGTATTAAGCCAGCATCCATTGGTTAAATCAACTATTGTACTTGGATTTGAACATCCAAAATTTGGTGAATCTGTTTCAGCAGCGATCATGGTCAATAAAGATGTTGAAGGCGCAGACAAATTCCAAGAAGTACTAGATCAATTCTGCTTGGAAAAACTTGCCGGTTATAAGACGCCAAAACTTTACATGGAAATTGACGAAATCCCAGTTAACTCGGTTGGTAAACCAGACCGTATAGAACTTAGTCGTATGATGGCAGCGCACGCTAAAGAAAATTTGACAGCAAGCGCAGGTAGTTAAAATAAGGATTAAATTAGGCACTAGGAGACTTATTTTCCTAGTGTTTTTTTATTTGCTTTTAAATATACCTAATAATGGTTGCTTATAAAATTCAACTATATAAGGGATTTTGTATTTATTTTGTAATAGTAATCATAAGTTTAGCTTATAACTATTGTTAATGACGCTTTTTAGAAAGCGTTTACAATAACTATTAGTATTACTCATAGTCCATATTAATAAGGCTTATTTTCCTTTACACCTTATTGGTATTAATATAAGTTTGTAAGCGATATCATTTTTGTTAGTTTTACTAGAAAATATTCAATTCAGGCAAAACCAGCGTGGCAATTGATCTATATATAAATAATAAGGAGTGTTTACCTCATGGAAAATAGAGAAGCAGTATTAAAAGAGTTATTCCCAGAAGATATCTTAAAGATCTCAAGTGGTTTAACCGATGGAGAAATTGAAGTTTTAAAACAGTTGGTAGAACTATTAGAAAGCAAATACCGCAGTGGCTTAAATGAAGCATGGGTAACTGAATCAGAACCAGAAGGATTCTTTGAAGATATTGGTAGTTTAAGATACTTTGACAATCCCCTTTTATTTGAAGGGCGTGAAGGTAAAAAGACAACCAGTCAATTATTCCAATTCTTTTTCGCTTTTACCCTATCGCGTTTTGATGTGTCCTTGAATACTTTATTGGGTGTTCATACGGGACTAGGTTTTAATACTTTCCTATTTGGTGGTAGTCCTGAACAAGTTCAAAAGTATATTCCAAAACTAGCCAGTCATCAACTACGCACATGTTTTGCTTTAACTGAGCCAAATCATGGTTCTGATGTGGCTTGGGGATTAGAAACAAGTGCTAGACGCGAAGGCGACAAATGGATTATCAATGGTGAAAAACGGTGGATTGGTGGTGCTTCAGTTGCTGATGTGATTCCAGTATTTGCTCGAGATGAGGAAACTGGTAAGCCAAAATGCTTTATCGTTCAAGCAGGGCAAGCTGGTTTGGATATTGATGTAATTCAAAATAAAATTGCTCTAAAAATTGTGCCAAATGCTAATATCCATTTGAAAGATGTTGAAGTCGCTGAAAGTGATCGACTACAAAATATCAATTCATTTAAAGATATTGCGAAAGTTTTATATTCAACACGTGCAGGAGTTGCCAACATGGCCACCGGTGCGATGGCTGGGGCATTACAAGCTAGCTTGAAATATGTCACTGAGCGTAAGCAATTTGGTAAAGAAATTTCTAATTATCAATTAGTACAAGAAAAATTAGCCATGATGCAAGGAAATTTAACTGCTGCAATGGCTCTATGTTCACAAATTGCACGTCAACAAGAAGAAGGTGACTACAACGAGGTAGTAACTTCAGTCGGTAAAATGATGAATGCATTAAGACTTCGGGAAACAGTGGCAATGGGCCGCGGAATTTGTGGAGGTAACGGGATTGTAGTGGACAATGATATTGCACGATTCTTTGCAGATGCAGAAGCCGTCTACACCTATGAAGGAACGCACGAAGTAAATGCCTTAGTCATTGGTCGTGCCTTGACCGGACAAGCAGCATTTAATTAGTAATTTAAACCGACAATAATAAAGAGCCGGGTAGACAGTTCAAATAATCTGCCCAATCTCTTATTTTTAGAAATTGATCAAAGATGGAGGGAAATACAATGACAATTACAAAAGCGACCGTTCTCGGGGCTGGTGTCATGGGGAGTCAAATTGCCGCCTTACTCGTAAATGCGGGATTGAAAGTACAATTATTAGATGTTGTCATCGACGAAAATGAACCGAATAAACTTTCTAAGTCTGGATACGACCGTATTACTGACCGGAAGAAACCGATGCTATACCAAAGTCAATTTCAAGGTAACTTGACCTATGGGAATTTTGATGATGACTTAAGTGAACCATCAGATAGTGATATTTTTATTGAAGCAGTTAAAGAAGATATCAAAATTAAACACGCTATTTGGGAGAAGATTGCTGCAGTTGCTAAACCAGAAGCTATCCTAGCGACAAATACTTCCGGTATTCCAATTCAGGCAATAGCTAAAGTTTTTAAAGGTGCAGAGCGTGAACGATTCTTAGGCATGCACTTCTTTAATCCACCACGCTATATGAAATTGGTGGAATTAATTCCAACTGAGTTTACGTCTGAAGCGACAATTAATCAATTAAAAGTCTTTACTGAGAAAAAGTTAGGTAAAGGGGTAGTTGTAGCGAATGATGTACCAGCCTTTATCGCTAATAGAACAGGCACCCACTCTATGAGTGATATTATGTACCGTGCTGAGCGTGATCGCCTGTCAATTACGGAAGTAGATGCCTTAACAGGAAAAGCGATTGGCCGGCCACGCACTGGTACTTATGGGCTATCTGACTTAGTAGGGAATGATGTGGCTACTTTTGTAGTTGGAGGCTTGACGCAAGATCCAAGCGAACAGCCATATTTCAACCAATCTACATTAATTGGCAAATTGGTTGAAGCAGGGGCTTTAGGTAATAAGGTTGGTCATGGTTTTTATAAGAAAGAAGGCCGTCAACGTTTAGTATTAGACCCAGAAACATTCACCTATGTACCAGCTGAAAAACCAAATCTACCTATTTTAGCTAAATTCTCTAGTAACTTGAAAAAGAATATGGACGTCATCTTTAATGCCACAGATACAGCTGGTAAGTTCCTTTGGGAAACTTTAGCGAGTACCTTCTATTATGCAGCCAATAATATCCCTAAAGCGGCAGTGGATTATAAAGATATTGACCGTGCCATGGTTTGGGGCTTCAATTGGAAAGTCGGTCCCTTCCAACTTTGGGATTTAATGGGCTTTGAACGGGTTAAAAAACGTATTGAAAAAGAGATAGGACCTTTACCAGAATGGGTAGCAAATCGAAGTGAGCCATTTTACAAAGAAGGGGAGATTCTTGAGAATCTAACCCCAATGAGTGAAAAGGTAGATGCAAATATTTGGGAAACAGAGGCATCAACCTTAAGTGTTATCAATGATAATCAGTTATTATTCAATTTTCACACACCAAATAATACGATTACAGGCGAGTTATCAGCTGAATTGATTAAAGCTGTGGATGAATTAGAGTCTGGTGACTATGTGGGGATGGTAATTTATTCAAATGGGCCGCATTTCAGTCCTGGTGCGAATTTGAATATGATGAAAGAAGCCATTGAGTCTGACGGGGTTGATGAGTTAATTGGTCAAACAATCAGTGAACTACATGAAGCGGTTAACCGGGTTCGCTACACAGCAAAACCAATTGTAACAGCCGTTCGTGGTCGTGCACTTGGTGGCGGGGCAGAATTGGTTTTAGCATCACCTTATATTGTCGCAGCGGCGGAATCTTATATCGGCTTAGTTGAAGTGGGTGTTGGTTTAGTCCCTGGTGGCGGTGGTTTAGCGGAATTAACGGAACGTGTAATGGATATGAAAATCCAAAAAGATGCAAAAATGCGTATTCTAGGAGATGTCATTACGCGTGTAGCTTCTGGTGATGTATCGATGTCAGCTTATGAAGCCAGAGATAAATACTATCTAAGACAGTCTGATGATATTGTAGCAGCTAGTGATAGCGTAGTGGAGATTGCCTTTGACAAGTTAACTTACTTATCTAAGACGAACTTTATTCCGCGGACTAAGGTGAACTTCCCAATTCTAGGTACTAGCTTCAAAGCGGTTGTGGAAGGTCAATTAGATGCCATGAGACTAGGTCATTTTATCAGTGACTATGATATGGAATTAGGGTTAACCGTTGCAGAAATTATGACAGGTGGGGACTTACCTGAGGGAACACTTGTTAACCAAGATTGGTTACAACATCTAGAAAAAATGCATTTCCTTAGATTAGCGAACAACCAAAAAACATATGAACGGATTGCCTATATGTTAGAAACACGTAAACCATTACGAAACTAGTGGATGAAATTAGGAAGGAATGAACGAATGATGCAAGATGCTTATATCGTTTCTTATGGACGGTCAGCGATTGGTAAAGGGCGGCCGAATGGTGCCCTAGCCAATGATCGTCCAGATGATGTTGCTGCTGAAGTATTAAAAGGGGTCATTGACCGTATTGAAGGTGACTTTGATCCAGCTTTAATTGAGGATGTCATTGTCGGATCAGCCTTTCCAGAAGGTGTACAAGGGATGAACTTTGCCCGTACAATTGCCTTACGGGCGGGGTTACCTTATACAGTTGCTGGTCAAACAGTGAACCGCTATTGTTCATCGGGATTGCAAACAATTGCTATAGCAGCTAATGCTATTATGGCTGGTCAATCAGATGTGCTAGTAGCTGGTGGTGTTGAGTTTATGAGTGCAGTTCCGATGGGTGGGAATGAACCAACGAATAACCCAACCTTACAAACAGAAGATTCGGGTGTGTCCTATCCAATGGGGTTAACTGCTGAAAATGTAGCAAGTAAATACAAGGTTAGTCGCGAAGACCAGGATGCATTTGGTGTAGAAAGTCATCGCCGGGCCCACAAAGCACAAACTTCTGGTCGTTTTGAGGATGAGATTATACCGGTTACTACCCATAAAGTGCGCTATACCGAACATGGTCCACAGGTAGAAGAAAAAATCTTTGATCAAGATGAAGGGATTCGACCAGAGTCTTCAATGGAAACTTTAGGGAAATTACGGACAATCTTTAAGGCAGATGGCACTGTGACAGCAGGAACAGCTTCACAAATTTCTGATGGTGCAAGTTTTGTTGTCTTAATGTCAGGCGATAAAGTCAAAGAATTAGGGGTTAAACCAATTGCTCGTTTTGTTGGCTTTAAGGCTGTTGGCGTTGATCCAAAATATATGGGGATTGGCCCAGCCTATGCCATACCAGAGGTCTTAGAACTTACTGGCTTAACTTTAGATGATTTAGATTTAATTGAGTTAAACGAGGCCTTTGCCTCCCAAGCTTTAGCGTCAATTCGTGAATTAGGTATTGATCAATCCGTCACTAATGTGAATGGTGGAGCGATTGCTCTAGGCCATCCTCTAGGGGCTACAGGTGCGATTTTAACCTCAAGATTGCTAGCTGAAATGGGCAAACGTGAAGATAGTAAGTACGGCATGGTGTCTATGTGTATAGGTGCTGGTATGGGTGCTGCGGGTATATTTGAGTATATTCACTAGACAAGATGGTATAAGGACTCGCTAAGCTATTCAAATTCTATCAGCTTGGCTAGTCCTTCATCCATTTTGCAAAGGAGTAAATTAATGTTTGAAACAATTTTATTTACCATCGAAGACAAGATTGCAAGAATAACTTTTAACCGTGAAGCATCCGGCAATGCCTTTTCTGAAACAACTTATCAGGAAGTGATCGATGCATTAACAAAGGTTGAGCAGGATCCCGACGTAAAAGCAATCGTGATTACTGGCGCTGGGAAATACTTCTGTGCTGGTGGTGATATTCGCCAATTTAAAGACTTGGTGGCGTCTGGTGAAGGTATTCCCGAATCAGGTGTGATTAAAACAGGAGAGATGGTTGCAGCCGTTCGTAGGTCGTCTAAACCAGTGATAGCAGCCGTAAACGGTGTGGCAGCTGGTGCTGGGTTAGGCTTAGCCTTAGCCTGTGATTTTATTTTGATGGGGGAAAATGCACAATTAGTGACGGCCTTCATTCAGATGGCTTTTCCAGGTGATACTAGTTTGCTCTTTAATTTGAGTCAATCAATTGGCGTTTACCGGACTAACCGTCATGTCATGCTAAATGAACCCATCACAGCTGACTTAGCCGAAAACTATGGACTTACCTATCAAGTAGTAGCGGATGAAGGATTACTAGCAGCCGCGTTGGACTTGGCTAGTCATTTTGTTGCCGGCCCTTCTGTAGCTATAGCTTATCAAAAGGCAATTATGTATGATCTACAATATCCAAAGGCTTTAGAGAATAACAAATTAGAAGCGAAATATATGCGTAAGGCTTCCTTAACTGAAGATCACCGCGAGGCAGTTACTGCTTTCTTAGAGAAGAGAAAGCCTAAGTTCCAAGGAAGATAGTTTGGTATGGTAAACTATTGGCAAGAAGAAACGTAAAGGGGCCAATAAATATGGACATCAACCAAATGCAGTATTTTGTGGAAATTGTAAAATCAAATGGTAACTTAACAGTTGCCGCAGATAACCTTTTTGTCTCACAGTCAGCTTTAAGCCAATTTATTAAAAATTTTGAAAAACAACAGGGTGTGTCGCTTTTCAACCGAAAGAACGGTAGAATTGTAAGCGTTTCCGAATCTGGGATGCGGGTTTATGGGTCAGCTTTAAAAGTATTGAATCAATACAGCAATCTAGAACAAGTGATTGAGAAAGAATCGCTCGTCCACAAGGGGCGCATCAAGATTGGGATTCACCCAACTTACTTAAGATTTTTCTTTAATAAATTTATTCCACAATTTCTCATCGAAAATCCAGATGCGCATATTGAAATTGTTGAAGCAGGTACTAATGATTTATACCGGATGCTTGAAGATAATATGATTCATATGGCCGTTTTAGTACCACCTGAAACAATGGATGAAGATAAATATGAATCCCATCAATTAGTACGAACAGAAATTGTGGCTTTTATGGGACCAGACCATCCTTTAAGGACGAAACGCCTACTTAAATGGTCACATCTAGATGGCTATCATTATGTTACTTATAACAAGGAAGACATTGTGCACGATTTGGTTAGGGAAAAATTGCGTACCCATGATTCTAAGGCGATTCAATTGTTTACTTCAGGTTCTTGGGATTACATGATTGAAACAGTCCTCTATAATCAATTAGTTGCGCTTTTACCAACAGTATATTTTAGTTTATTCATTGCCAAATTAAATCAGATGGGGATTGTGGAGAAACGATTTGAAGATCCTATTCCCTATATTCCAACCTTAGTACGTGAGAAAAAAGCAGGGTATTCAAAAGTTGAAAACTTTGTTTACCAATCTATTTTAGAGAATTTCTATCTAGAAAATGAAAGTCTTAAATATGATTTTCTAGATGAAGCTTAATTAGTGGTTATTAGATAAATACGGTACGGACAATGAACTTTCATGATAAGTGCAGGCCTATTTGATAACCTCTAATCGTTAATATGAGAAGGAGCGATCCAATATGCAAACGCGTGTCACTGAAATGCTCAATATTCAGTATCCAATTATCCAAGGGGGAATGCAGTATATGTCGCTGGCTGAACTTGCTTCAGCTGTGTCAAATGCTGGTGGACTTGGTATAGTACCGTCCATGGCTTTCCCGGACGTAGATAGTTTAAGAGCTGAAGTCAAAAAAATGAAAACTTTAACTGATAAACCCTTTGGCTTCAACATTTCATTAGTACCTGAAGTAGCTATGCCAGAAGTGATTATGGATTATATTCAAGTCTTGGTTGAAGAGGGGGTACCAGTAGTTGAAACTTCTGGTCAACGACCAAGAAACTTTATCCAACCATTGAAAGATGCTGGTATTAAAGTGATTCATAAAGTTACCTCCATCCGCCATGGGTTAGCGGCACAGGAAGATGGTGCGGATATCATTGCCTTTGTTGGTGCTGAAGGTGGTGGCCACCCAGGAGTAGACCTTGTTTCTGGTCCAATACTTTGGGCTAAAGCGGTAGAGAAAATATCTGTACCTGTATTGGCTGCTGGTGGGATTGTGGATAGTAAAAGCCTATATGCCGCTATGGCTTTAGGTGTAGATGGTGTCTTAATGTCCACTAGATTTCTAGCAACACCAGAAGTGAATGCTTCGGATACTTATCGGCAGGCCTTATTACAGATACCAGAAAATGGGACTGTTTTAACAATGACATCTTTAAGAAATGCTATGCGTGTGGCTAATAATGAAATGGCTCAAGAAATCCTGCAAGCAGAAAAAGACGGCGCGACACTAGAAACACTAATGCCTTTGATTTCAGGGCGGAGGTCTTATGAAGCGATGCAAAATGGGGATGTCCAACATGCGCAACTCAGCATGGGTCAAGGCGTGGGGCGGATTAACGAGATTATGACAGTTGATGAAATATTTGAGGAGCTTATTAATGGTTTCCAAGAACGACATGCCTATATGACTAACCTTTCGGCTGTATTTAAGTAGGAGGGTAGGCATATGGATAAACAGCAGATACTTTCAGATTTATATCCTGAAGACGTGTATGGTTTCAGCCAAAAATTAACTGAAATAGAAGTTGAATTGTTGAGTAAATTGCGTCAAGTATTAGAAGATCAAATAGCGCCTACTTTAAAACAGCACTGGAAAGAAGAGACTTTTCCTTTTGAGGCTTTTAAAGCGGTCGGCGACTTAGGTTTAATGAACCATCCTGACCTATTCAAAGAAAGCCAGCAACCATACAAAGTGAGCGAATATTTTAATCTTTTCCGTTATTATGAATTGGCCAGGACGGATATGTCCTTAGCGACCTTTATGACTGTCCATGCGGGGCTAGGCTTCACTACCTTACTACAAGGAGGAAGTCAGGAACAAATTGATTATTTCGCACCAAAATTTACTAGTTTTGAGTGGCAGACTTGTTTTGCCTTAACAGAACCTGATCACGGGTCTGATATTGCTGGTGGTATGGCGACAACAGCAGTAAGAGATGGCGATAACTGGCTACTGAATGGTGAGAAACGTTGGATTGGCGGCGCAGGCTCAGCAGATTTCATACCAATATTTGCCCGTAACCCAGAAAATAATGATATCCTTTGCTTCATGGTATCAACCGCAACCGAGGGCCTTACCGTAGAGAAGATTGATGGGAAAATAGCCCTAAGACTGGTACAAAATGGTCATATTCATTTAAAGAATGTACAGGTGGCTGAGGCCTTTAGACTACCTAAAATTCAATCCTTTAGAGATGTTTCGCGTATCCTTTACGCAACGCGTGCAGATGTTTCCCATATTACGGCAGGTGGGCATGCGGGTGCCTTAAGGGCGGCTTTGAAATATACGGGACAGCGAGAACAGTTCGGTAAAAAAGTTAGCCAATTCCAAATTACCCAGGAAAAATTAGCGAGGATGCAAGCGAATGCTGCAACTGGCTTATCCTTATCTTATCGCTTAGCTGAACTTCAAACTGAGGGGAAATATGCTGAAGTGCCAGCTTCAATTGCTAAAATGCAAAATGCTCGTTTATTAAGGGAAACTGTAGCATTGGGTAGAGAAATTTGCGGAGGAAATGGTATTACGGTGGATACGGAAGTTGCAAGATATTTTGGAGATGCAGAAGCCATTTATTCCTACGAAGGTACACATGAAGTGAATAGTTTGATTATAGGGCGACATTTAACAGGATTTAGCGCCTTTGTATAGTTTGTTTAAAAGTCTTGTGGCGGACCGGGTGCGAAAACTTAGTCCGCTATTTTTATTGAAGCATTAAAAAGAATTTAGAGGTGGACTATGAAAAGTAAGGTACGTTCAGTAACAGAAATTGTCGCCTTAGTGAAAGATGAGGCACGTATTGCTTTCACAACTAGTGGTATTGGTGGTTTGGCGGAAGAATTTTTTGGCGCATTACGTCAGCAATATGAGCAAGCCAGTCACCCAAAAGACATTACTGTGATATCAGTTGCAGGACTCAGTCGCGGTGAGGGAACGGGAATTGACTTATTGTTAGCACCTGGATTACTCAAACGCTATATCGGGTCTCATATCCACGGAGCCCCATTAACTGGGCAAGCTGCCTTGAATAATCAAATTGAACTATTTATTATACCTCAAGGAACGATTGGTTTACTTTATCGAAATGCCGCGGAAAAAGGACCGGGCGTGTGGACAAAAGTTGGACTTGATACCTATGTAGACCCTCGTCAATCTGGCGGAAAAATGTCTGATAAAGCTCGTCAGCAAGATGACTTAATGGTAGTTGAAAATCTACAAGGCGAAGAGTGGTTATTTTACAAGAGCATTGGCATTGATGTAGCCGTTATTAAGGCAACTCATGCTGATGAGAAGGGAAACTTGGCTTTCACGCATGAACCCATGAATCTACAAGCCTTAACAATGGCTATTGCAGCTAAGAATTCTGGTGGAATCGTCATTGCTCAAGTTGAACAAGTAGTTAAAAGAGGTAGTTTACAGGCAAAATCCGTTGTTGTACCAGGAATTTTAGTAGATTACGTGTATAAAGGCACACCTGAGTATCATCAACAAACTTTTGCTACAAGCTATAATCCGTTGCTTTCAAATGAGATTCGTAGCGATTATTTGCCAATAAAATCAGCACCCTTGTCCCCTAAATTGGTGATTGCACGTAGGGCAGCTTTGGAATTGAAACGGCATTCGATTATTAATATAGGAGTTGGGCTTCCTTGTATGGTATCTAATTTAGTTTATGAAGCCAATTTACTTGATGAATATCATTTCACCACCGATTTAGGAGCTGTTGGTGGGGTACCTGCTCCCGGATTTGACTATGGACCAAATTATAATGCAGAGGCAGTCATTAACTCTGGTGACATGTTCGACCTATACCATGGTGGCGGACTAGAGACAACAGTACTTGGATTTGGTGAAATAAACCAAAATGGCAATGTGAATACGACTTTATTGGGTAACCGTATTATGGGTCCTGGTGGTATGATGGACATTGCGGAAGGGGCAAAGCAAATTATTTTTGTAGGTCCTTTTATGGTGAAAGATAAAAGTCATGTTGAAAATAACCAGTTAGTGGTTGATGATCAAGGAAGTAATAGTAAATTTACGGACGCCTTATCTTATGTCACTTTCAATGGGTCAAAAGCAGTTAAGGCGGGTAAGAAAATAACCATTGTGACTGATAGAGCGGTGTTTGTGTTGAATAAGGAAGCGAAATTGGTTTTAACTGAAGTGGCACCTGGTCTAGAATTGCAAAAGGACGTTCTTGACTATATGCCATTTAACCCAGAAATTGCTGAAGACTTAAAAGAAATAGACAGCCAATTATATCAGGATGAATGGGTTTTAAGTGATCATCAAGTACAATAATGTATTTTTATTAGAAGATAATGAGGGGACGTAACTTGGCAATATTTGACATGCCTTACTAAAGAATATAAAATAAGCGTGACTAATGGCTGTATTTATATATTTAGGAGATAGTAATGTTGATGAATAGGGTAGCAATTATCGTTGAACCAGTGACAAAAGACCAATCTGGCGAAATTCGTGTCTTAGTGGATCAAATGGTTTACAAGGCAAAGAGTGCAATTCCTGACGGCGAATTCGTTCAAAACGAATTGGTTAAGATTTGCCGCATTGAAGACGATATCGCATACTGCCAACGTGGTATGTTAGATAATCAATATGATCAAGATATCAAAGTTTCTGTTGTTAGCTAAACTTTGCAATATATTATATTAGAAGCAGGTTTCCGGTAATAGGGTGCCTGCTTTTTTTATTTTAAAAATATTATTTACACAAAATTTACATCATATAAATAGCGATATTAACATTTAGTCGGTATTATGCTAAGTGGGACACTTATTGGGTTTTATATGAGGAGGAGAACATGTCAAAACGTTATTTTATTTCTACTAGTCGTATTGTGTTATCTATCGCAGCAACAGGTATCGTTGGTTTAGCAGCTACACCTCAAGCTAAAGCAGCAGAAGTAACCGCCGTCGTAGAAACACCTGCATCAAATGCCACAAGTACTGAAGCTACCACTTCTGAAGTTGTTGTCGAAGAAGCAACTACAACTGAGGAAGCGTCAGCAGTCGAAGAAACTGTAGCAAGCGAAACAGCAGCATCTTCAGCAGTAACTGAAACAACAGAAGAAGTAACTACTGAACCTGTCGTTGAAGAATCAACACTTGTAGATCCAGTTGTTGAAGACGTGATTACTGAGGACTTAACAGTGTCAGAAGTAGCCGTTGAAACACCTGTAACGACTCCAGCAAGCGACGCAGATACGGATGGTGATGGTCGTGTGGATGAAATTACCATTGTCCATACAAATGACATTCACGGTCGTGCTGAACAAGCTAACGGTGTAATTGGTATTGCAAATGCAGCCCAATATTTTGAAGAAGTTGACGCAGATGTGATTGTAGATGCTGGGGATGCCTTCCAAGGTTTACCTTTATCTAACCATGATGAAGGTGCAGCAATGGCTGAAGCGATGAACGAAGCTGGCTATGACGCAATGGCAGTGGGTAACCATGAATTTGACTTCGGTCAAGATGTTGCAACTGGTTATCAAGACAAAACTGGTTTCCCAGTATTATCAGTAAACACTGTATATGCAGATAGCCAAGAGTTAGTATTTGGATCTTCTACAAACGTTTCGACACAAGGGTATAACTTAGGTGTCGTTGGGGTAACAACACCAGAAACAGCGACTAAAACACATCCAAATAACGTTCAAAATATTGAATTCTTATCTCCAATTGATACAACAGTTAATGAAATTAATCGTTTAATCGAAGACCAAACAACAATTGAAGACGCCTTTATCGTCTTATCTCACTTAGGTATAGATGCAACAACAAATGAAGAATGGCGCGCAACTGCTTTAGCAGCGGCTTTAGATGACGTTGCAACATTCGATGCTTACCAAATTATCATTTTAGATGGTCACTCTCATACAGCTTTTGCCAATGAACGTTACGGTAATGTCTTGTTACAACAAACTGGTACTGCTTTAAATAACATTGGTTTAGTGACATTGAACCTTGTTGATCCTTCATTAACAGAGGGTCAATTAGTGGATGCACAAACAGCCTTAGAAACAATTGGTTATGAATTTGACGAAGAGGGCAACCAAGTAACTGCTGGCCGTACAAATGAAACAGTTCAAGCGATTGTTGATGAAGCTTCTGTGGCTTTTGAAGAAGAAACAGGTCGTGTGATCGTTGAAGAAAATCCAATCTGGTTTAACGGTGTTCGTGAGTACGTGCGTTCACACGAAACAAACTCAGGTACATACATTACCGACGCAATGGTTGAATACGGCCGTAACGGTGGTTTCAACAACCCGACTGATTTCGCTATGATCAACGGTGGTGGTATTCGTGAGCAAATTGTTCAAGGTGAACCAATCACTGAAGGCGACGTGATTGCTGTTTTACCATTTGGTAATATCATCTCTCAAATCCAAGTAACTGGTGAAACAATTTACGACATGTTTGAATTGGCTTACTCAGCAACGACTGTAACGGAACCTTATTCATCTTCTGATGGTCAATACACTGTAGAAGCAATCGATGAAGACTCAAACTTACCAAGTCTAGCAGCTTTAGGTGGTTTCTTACAAGTATCTTCTGACATCAAAATCTACTTCGACCCAACATTAGAAGCAGGTCAACGTGTATTAGGTGTTTACATCTTAAACCGTGAAACAGGTGAATTTGAATTAGTGGCTGATGACGCAAATGGTAGCTACTTCATGGCAACTAACGATTTCTTAGCACAAGGCGGGGACGGCTATACGATGCTATCTGGTGAACGTGAAGAAGGACCTTCGTTAGACCGTGTTGTGATGGATGCAATGGAAACTGGCGTTGTTAACTTAGCAGACTACGCTGACGAATTACCACAAAACCAAATCATCCCAATGTTAACTGCTGACTACGAAGCTTTACTTGCTGAAGCTGGTGAAACACCAGCTGAAGAAGTTCCGGGCGAAGAAGTACCAGGTGAAGAAACGCCTGCAGAGGAAACTCCGGCAGAAGAAACAACTGGCGGTGAAGCAGAAGAAACAACTGGCGGTGAAGCAGAAGAAGAAGCGACTTCAGGTAAAACGGGTGGACAATCAGGTTCAACTGAAGCTGGTTCTACAGATAAAACAATAGATAAAGCAGCAGATAAAGCTGATCCTAAAACACCAGGTAAATCATCTAAAGCTGAAGAAAAAGAAGCAGCTGTAGTGGCTGCGGCTACATTGCCAAAAGCTGGATTCACAGCAGGTGGCTTTGGATTTGCCTTCTCAGCAATCGTTGCTGGATTAGGTTTAGCCTTACCAGGACGTAAACGTAAATAATTGATACTAATATAAGATACCAAAAGAGGGCTGTCTCGATTAAAGGAGACAGTCCTCTTTTTGTAAACTAAACTAAATCTAAGACATTAATCAGTAATCGAATAGGTGCGACTGAGACAAGGGTTGAAAGTAAGAGTCGTTTTGCCAATTGTTTAGGATATAAATCGGTATCATTGCCTCGTGACATGGCCCAGACCCCAAAGTAATAGATAAAAAAATTGGTTGGGATATTGATGAGCGAGATATAGAACGTGGCGTCAGGCCCGTATAAGGCGAGGATTAAAAGGAGGCCCATGAAACCATTATTTTGAAAGAAGGTTAGAAACTGAACAGTTCCGGCTAAGGTTATTGGTGCTTTTAATAATTGTTGTCATTCAGCGACAAACCCTATCAGCATAATCATTTGAATTACAGACGTCAGAACTTCACTGCTTTGTTGATTTTACTATCATTATATAGACCACTGGGAAAGATTAGCTGGAATCAATAGGAAAAATGAAATAGGCAGGAATAAGCCATAAAAGATATAAATAAAACGGTTAGAGTCAAGTTAGGGCGATAAGTAGACGATTTCAAAAAAAATGATAAAATGATTAAAATAAAGCTTTATTATTAGAATTTAATTTGGTATATTATAGACAACTCAGAAAAACGAAAAGGAGCGAGGTACCATGACTAACATGAACAAAAAATCATCGATGGCTATTTGGGCTTCAAACCCGCTTAGTATTTCTCACGCATCTTTATTACTTTTATTAGCTTAGTTAGGGTTCTACAACATGATGTAGGGTCCTTTTTTCCATGAAATATGGGCCTAGCTAATTAGCCGGTGGTTCGTATCTCACGAAGCGCCGGCTTTTTTATTGGGATCAGTTAGCTAAGAAGAGTGACGAGAATGAAGGAGAATATTTTGAGTTAAGGAATCCCCTTTTTCAAAGAAGGGGATCGGCAATTATATTAAAGTTTAAAATTATAGTGGAGATATAGGAGGATTTATGATGAATATTAAAGGGATTAAACGTTTCTCAGTCATGTTGCTGTCAACAATGGTAATTGCGGGTTGTGGAAATTTGACGCAGACTTCTAGTTCGAATTCTAATACGAGTGAGGACACGATTAAAATTGGTGGGAACTTTGAGTTAACGGGTTCTGCTGCTGGTTACGGGAATGATATTAATAATGGAGCGAAACTAGCGGTTGAAGAGATCAATGAAGCTGGTGGGATCGACGGCAAGCAAATTGAATATATTGAAGCGGATAACAAGTCGGATGCAAATGAATCAGCGTCAGCAGCGGCGCGTTTGATCGATGAAGAGGGCGTATCAGCGATTGTTGGGCCGTCATTGACCGCTAACTTCCAAGCGCAAATTAATGCAGCTACACAAGCGCAAGTGCCATTTATTGGGCCAGCGGTAACAAGTGATGGGGCGACCTTAGATTCTAATGGCGAAGCTTATGAATATGGGTTCTCAGTAGCCTTCCTAAACTCCTTCCAAGGGGGCGCGATTGCACGTTTTTCAAATGACCAAGGCTATGAAACGGCAGCAGTTATGCAAGATAACTCGTCAGATTACGGACAAATTCTATCAGACGAATTTACAAGCGCTTTTGAAGGGGATGTTGTAGCAACTGAATCTTATGTATCAGGCGATACAGATTACTCTTCTATCTTGACGAATATTAAATCTAAAAATCCGGATGTTATCTTCATTGCCGGTTACTATACTGAAGCGGGAACAATCATCAAACAGGCCCGTGAAATGGGTATTGAAGCAGCGATTGTTGGACCGGATGGTTTGGCCTCAGAAGAGTTGAGCTCACTTGCGGGTGAAGAAAACATGAATGACATCTACTATGTATCTCATTTCGCCTCAGATGAAGATGCTTCAAAAGCCTCTCAAGAATTCTCAGCAGCCTTTGAAGAAGCCTACGGTAAAGCACCGGATGAGTTTGCGGCCCTAGGTTATGACGCAGTTTACCTATACGCAAATGCGGTAGAAGAAGTGGGTTCTGAAGACAACCAAGCCATTGCTGAAGCGATTGCTAACACCACTGACTTCCAAGGGGTAACTGGTGCGATCACAATGAAAGAAGACCATACACCAAATAAAACAGCCTACATCCAAGAGATTCAAAATAATGAAGTGGTTGGATCAACTGCAGTAGCACCAGAATAGGTATTAGTACTTTCAGAATGGTAAAAAGAATCTCCGGATTTTCTAGCAAATTTCTAATAAAAGGCTTGTAACCCTTTTAAAACTTTGCTATATTAATAGCAACTCATTAAGAACAAATTAGAAAGGAAGTGAAACAAGATGAAAACAGTTGTAAAACAATCCTGCAATGTCAATAGTCTTGTTTCGCCAACCTTTGCTAACATTATTATTATTAACTAAGGGGATTCTACAAATGTGTAGGGTCCTATTTCTCGTTAAAGAGGGGCCTTGGTTAGAACGACGGTCCTGAAGAGGCTGTCGTTTTTTTTATGGCAAATAATGATGTAGCGCTTGGGTTTGGACATGAGGCAAAATTAAAATCAATTACGTTCTGGGGAGGACATATAGATGAAATTTAGAAAACTAGCTTTAACTTTATTATCTACCGTCACTTTAGCTGCTTGTGGGGCTGCGACTTCTACTAGCAATTCAGGCGCTTCAAACACTGCAGACAACGAAACTTTCAATGTTGGTGGTAACTTTGGTTTATCAGGTGCCTTTTCTGCTTACGGTACTGCGATCAATGATGGTGCAGCCTTAGCCTTTAAAGAAATCAATGAAGATGGTGGTGTCTTGGGTAAAGATGTGAACTACATCTCTGTAGACAACAAGTCAGATGCAACTGAGTCAACTACGCAAACTGCTCGTTTAATTGATGAAGAAAACATCTCCGTTTTGGTGGGTTCTGATACAACAGGATCAACTGAAGCACAAATCCAAACAGCTACTGACGCAAGTGTGCCAGTTGTTGCACCAGCAGCGACAGGTGACTCATTAACATTAGATAGCTCTGGTAATGTCCTGGAATACGTATTCCGTGTGCCATTCCAAGATGCTTTCCAAGGTTCTGTATTAGCGGAATTTGCTAACCAAGAAGGTTACGAAACTGCAGCAATCATCCAAGATAACTCTTCTGACTACGGTCAAAACTTAGCAGCTGAGTTTGATGACATCTTTGAAGGTGAAGTAGTCGGAACTGAATCTTACGTTTCAGGTGATACTGACTTCAACTCAATTTTAAATAACATCGCTTCTAAGAACCCGGATGTAATCTTTATCGCTGGTTACTACACTGAAGGTGGTTCAATTGTGAAACAAGCCCGTGAAATGGGTATTGAATCAGCAATCTTAGCACCAGATGGTTTCGGGGCTGAAGAATTCGTTGAATTAGCTGGCGCTGAAAACGTGAATAACTTCTACTACACTGCTCACTATACAACTGGTGAAGGTGCAACTGATAAAACAACTGAATTCGTTGAAGCCTTTAAAGCAGAATACGGTTCAGCACCAAACATGTTTGATGCTTTAGGTTATGATGCAGCTTACTTAGTAGCAGATGCAGCTGAACGTGCGGGCGAAGATGACCGTCAAGCGATCACAGATGCCTTAGCTGAAACAACTGACTTTGAAGGGGTAACTGGTACTTTCTCATTTGATGAAAACCACAACCCAGTGAAAACTGCTTACATCATCGAAATGGAAAATGGTGAAGAAGTAGGTTCTTCAGCAGTAAGTCCAGAGGATGTTGCCAACTAATTTTGATCGATAAATTAATTTTTTAAAAATTAAAATAAAATTAAAAATCAATTGCTTTTTGAGTAGAACCGCCTTATACTAATATTAGTCTTATCTTTATTGTTCCAAATATAAAATTTTGGAGGAATTTATGATGAAAATGAAAAAAATGCTTTTAACAATGGGTTCTTTAATGATGTTGGCGGCCTGTGGTTCAGTGACGCAAACATCCAACAATGCAAGTTCAACTAGCGAGAGTAGCGGAGATACTATCAAGATTGGTGGTAACTGGGACTTATCTGGTGCTGGTGCAGCCTATGGTGGCCCGGCAAATGAAGGGGTTAAATTAGCTTTTAAACTGGCGAATGATGCTGGTGGCATTAACGGTCAAACGATCGAATATGTTGAAGCTGACAACCGTACTGATCCAAATGAGTCTGCCAATACAGCAACACGCTTAATTGATGAAGAGAATGTACAAATGATTATCGGGCCAGCAACAACCGGTGCATTTGAAGCACAAATTCCAACTGGAACGAATGCTGAAATACCAATGATTGCGCCAGCTGCGACGGGTGATACCTTAACAGTTGATAGTTCTGGTAATACATTAGAGTACGTTTTCCGTGTAGCTTTCCAAGATGCTTTCCAAGGTTCGGCACTTGCAAGTTTTGCTAATGGTGAAGGTTATGAAACTGCCGCAATTATCCAAGACAATTCAACTGATTACGGACAGAACTTATCTGCTACGTTTGAAGAAGAATTCCAAGGAAACATTGTTGCAAATGAGTCATACATTGCAGGTGATTCTGACTTCAATTCAATCCTAAATAACATCGCTTCTGACGATCCGGATGTAATCTTTATAGCTGGTTACTATTCAGAGGGTGGTCCAATCGTTAAACAAGCACGTGAAAAGGGAATTGATGCAGTTATTCTGGCACCAGATGGTTTTGGTAGCCAAGAGTTTATTGATTTAGCGGGTGCGGAAAATGTAACCGACTTCTACTACACTTCTCACTATACAACTGGTGAAGGGTCAACAGAAGCAACGGCAGAGTTTATTGAAGCGTACGAAGCTGAATACGGTAAAACACCAGACATGTTTGCTGCTTTAGGATACGATGCTGCCAACTTAGCGATTGACGCTATTGAACGTGCAGGATCAGGTGATCCAGCTGGAGTAACAGCTGCAATTGAAGAAACAGAAGAATTTGCTGGTGCGACCGGTACATTCTCATTCGATGACCAACATAATCCAATCAAGACAGCTTACATTCTAGAAATGCAAGAAGGTGAAGTTGTAGGTTCTACTACAATCTCTCCAGACGACATCGTGAGTGAATAGAGTAGTCTGACCATTTAATAAAGAACAAATTTGGGAAGTTCTAGATGAAATGCAAACTTTGTACATGTTTGTCTTTTTAATACTAGGACTTCCCTTATTTTATGTTGAAAAATGAGGAAATAAAGCGTTAACATCGTCAAAAGTGTTACGGTTTTAAAACAAAATTAGAAAATTATTAAAAAAGATTGCATAAGAATTGGCATATTCTTATAATAAAACCAGTCTTATTCTTATGGTATTTGCGGTAACTAGGTCAACTTCTGCAATGGCAGGGATGACAAAAAGTTGAAAATATTAAATGTTACATGAGTAAATACATACTTTATTAATAAAGATGAACAAATATAATGTTGGATTATATTTGCCGTGGGGCAACTCACAAGTATTCAAAAAAGGAAAAGGAAGTGAAATAAATGGAGATGTTTTTGCAACAGCTTGTAAACGGACTCTCTTTGGGTAGTATTTATGCCCTTATGGCTTTAGGTTATACAATGGTATACGGAATTATCGGCTTGATTAACTTCGCGCACGGTGATGTTTATATGGTTGGAGCCTTTTTTGGTTTTTGGTTAATTACGGGGTTAGGGATGAATATTATTCTAGCACTTATATTAACAATGATTTTTACAGCAATTTTAGGGGTAATTATTGAGCGTGTGGCATACAAACCTTTACGTAAATCAACACGTATTGCAGCCTTAATTACGGCAATAGGGGTATCTTACCTATTACAAAACTTTATGATCTACTATGTAGGACCAGAAGTACGTGCCTTCCCTACATCATTACCAAACTTATCATTAGATTTAGGTTTATTTACGATTTCAACACAACAAGTAGTGATCTTCATTGTAACGATTATCTTGATGATTGCCTTACAATACACTGTTCGTCAAACAAAAATGGGTCAAGGGATGCGTGCAGTATCTGTAGATGCTGATGCAGCGCGTTTAATGGGGATTTCCGTAGACAATGTCATTTCCTTTACTTTCGCTATTGGATCGGCTTTAGCTGGTGCTGGTGGGGTATTAGTTGGTATCTACTATAATTCTATTTCGCCAACTATGGGACTAACACCAGGTATTAAAGCTTTCGTAGCCGCTGTTTTAGGTGGTATCGGATCAATTCCTGGTGCCATGTTAGGTGGTATTTTAATCGGTGTGGTTGAATCAATGGTATCTATGATTGGTTTATCTACTTGGCGTGACGCTGCGGTTTACCTAATTTTAATTATCATTTTAGTCTTCAAACCTAGCGGATTGTTAGGTAAAGGCACACAAGAGAAAGTATAGGAGGGTGTATGATGAAAAAAGGATCATGGGCAAAAAACTTCTTTACTAAATCAACAATTACTTGGATTTGTGTGATTTTGGGACTATTCTTCTTAATCATGGCAGCCTATTTAATGGGATTAGTAACGTCGTTCTATCAAAATATTATGGTGACAATTGGGATTAATATGATCCTAGCTGTTGGCTTGAACTTAGTAGTGGGCTATGCGGGACAATTCTCGCTGGGTCACGCAGGGTTTATGGCGATTGGTGCCTACGTTGGTGCCATCCTTTCAACGCAAATTCCAGGACCAATCGGTTTCTATGCTGGTATGGCTGCTGGGGCTGTTTTAGCAGCTATCGTCGCTTTAATCGTAGGGGTTCCTACCTTACGTTTGAAAGGTGACTACTTAGCGATTGCAACTTTAGGGGCTTCTGAAATTATCCGTATCATCATCCAAAACTTGAAAATCACTAACGGTGCCGCTGGTATCTCAGGTATTCCAATGAACGTAACTTGGATTACTTTATTTATCTTCATCGTTTTAACGACATTATTAATTGTAAACTATATCCACTCTAGTCCAGGACGTGCTACTATTGCCGTTCGGGAAAATGAAATAGCTGCCGAATCTGTTGGGGTAAAAACAACTAGGTATAAAATCATCGCCTTTGTAATCGGTGCTGTTACAGCTTCAATCGCAGGTACTTTATACGCAGGTTACTTCTCCGTAATCAACCCATCACAATTCACTTTCCAACGTTCAATCGACGTGTTAATCATCGTTGTATTCGGTGGTATCGGATCAGTAACGGGTTCATTCGTTGCAGCTATCGCCTTAGGTTTACTAAACTCAGTTTTAGCCCCTTTAGGTCAATTACGTATGGTTGTATATGGTATCGCGATTATCGCCATCATGGTATTCAAGCCATCAGGTTTGATGGGTGATTTTGAATTACAATTCAGTAAATTATTCAACCGCAAGAAAAAAGATTCTGATAAAGAGGAGGCATAACCATGTCATTATTGACGATTAAAGATTTAAATAAAAATTTTGGCGGGTTAGCCGCTGTATCGAATGTAAATATTGATTTAGAAAAGAATGAATTAGTTGGACTTATCGGCCCTAACGGTGCAGGTAAAACGACATTATTCAACTTGCTGACTGGTGTTTATGAGCCGAGTTCAGGTGAAGTAAAATTATCAACTGACGAAGGTGACGTGGTTTTAAATGGTAAAGAGCCAAGTGAAATCAACCGCTATGGTTTAGCAAGAACCTTTCAAAATATCCGTTTATTTGGTCAGTTGACTGTTTTAGACAACGTGTTAGTAGCTTTACATACTAAACACGGCGCTAGCTTTTTGTCTAGTGTTTTACGTACGCCAGCTTTCTACAAAAACCGAGAAGAATTAAAAGAACGCGCAATCGAATTGCTAAGTATTTTTAACCTTCAAGATTTACTATATGAAAAAGCGAAAAACTTGCCATATGGTCAACAACGTCGTCTAGAAATCGTTCGTGCCTTAGCGACTGAGCCAAAAATCTTATTCTTGGATGAACCAGCTGCAGGGATGAACCCAAATGAAACAGCTAATTTAACCGAATTAATCCGTCAAATTCAAAAGGATTTCGACATTACAGTAGTCCTTATCGAGCATGATATGTCGCTAGTAATGAATGTGTGTGAACGTATCTACGTATTAGAATACGGTAAATTGATCGCCCACGGTACACCTAGTGAAATCCAAAGTAATCCAGCTGTTATCAAAGCATACTTAGGAGGCGAGTAAAATATGACAATGTTAGAAGTAAAAGATTTGAAAGTCTCATACGGCATGATTGAAGCGATTAAAGGGATTAGCTTTGAAGTCAATCAAGGCGAGATTGTTTCCCTAATCGGTTCCAATGGTGCGGGTAAATCCACAACCTTACGGACAATTTCAGGTATCAAACCAGCTAAAAGTGGTCAAATTCTTTATGAAGGACAAGATATCCTAAAATCAAACGCAATGAAGATTGTAAAAGCAGGTATTTCTCAAGTACCTGAAGGGCGTCACGTATTTAAAGGGATGTCAGTTAAGGAAAACCTGTTAATGGGTGCTTACACTCGTAAAGACCGTGATGGCTTAAAAGAGGATATGGAAAAATCATTTGAATACTTCCCAATCATTAAAGAGCGTTTAAATCAAGACGCAGCGACTTTATCAGGCGGGGAACAACAAATGGTTGCCATGGCAAGAGCTTTAATGGCTAAGCCAAAATTACTATTATTAGATGAGCCATCAATGGGGTTGGCGCCATTATTCATTCAACAAATATTCAATATTATTGAAGAAATTAATGCAGCTGGTACAACAGTACTATTGATTGAACAAAATGCCAAGCAAGCGTTAAGTATTTCTGATCGTGCTTACGTTATGGAAACTGGTAAAATTTTATTATCAGGAACTGGTGATGAATTATTAACTTCTGAGAAAGTACAAGAAGCTTATCTTGGTGGGGCAATGATCTAGATTTATATAATCTTAATATAAGCGTTGAGTAATCGTAATGGTTTACTTAACGCTTTTTATGTATAATGCAAGGGAAAAATGGACTAATTATAGCCCAAAGTAAGATGTATGCAAGGAGGTGACAATATTTTGGCAAAGAGAAAGAAACAAGCAAGACGCAAATTAAAGGGTTGGCAAGGTTGGCTTAAAGGGTATCAACAAGCATTCAGGTTAATTTTCAAAAAAAGAAGACATAGAAAAGTACGATATCTTTCGAAGAAGAAACGTACGCAACGTCGTAAAGAAATATGGTTAGGAACACTTGCAATTCTTGGATTGATGCTATTTTTCCTTTCCCAAGACTATCAAGGCGTACCCACGTCAAGTGACACCTCGAGTGAAGAGGTGGAAATGGTATATACGGACCAAGAATTTGTGGATTTAGTCGGGCAATATGCAGTAACTGAATATCCTAATTCTCATGTATTACCAAGTATTGTCACCGCCCAAGCAGTATTAGAATCTAATTTTGGTAAAAGTCAATTATCTAGTGAGTATTTTAATTTATTTGGTCGTAAATCATATAGCCCAAATGATCCAAGTGTAGATTTACCCACACAAGAATTTGTGAATGGCCAATATATTACGGTGGATGAGCCTTTCCGGGTTTATACATCTTGGGAAGAATCAGTAGCTGATCACGGAAGGTTACTTGCAAACGGCACTTCATGGAATGAAACACATTATAATGGTGTTTTGAATGCAAGTTCGTATAAAGAAGCTGCCTATGCCTTGCAAGAAGCTGGCTATGCCACCGATCCTAATTATGCGGAATCTTTGATAGATGTGATAGAAAGATACGAATTAACTAGATTTGATAACCGGGTTCAATAGGATAAGTGAAAGAAAATTCATTTGCAATGGTACCTATTCAAGTGTATTATAAAAGATGAACAATATTTCGGTATATTGTACTTTTTATAGGGGGTAAAACCGTGGCGAAGACTAAGAGCTATAAGGACATAGCATATCAATACCTAAAGGAACAAATCGATAGTAATTTGCTATTACCAGATACACACTTAAAAGAAGTGGAAATTGCAGAAACGCTAGGCATGAGTCGTACGCCGGTTCGAAAAGCCATGGCACAACTTGCTGAAGAAGATTATATTCGTATTGAACAATACAAGGGTGCGGTAGTAGCGAAAAATGCACTAAACGCACGAGCAATTGTGGAACGTCTACAATTTATTGAATTGTTAACTATGAATCTCTTCCAGCAAATGCAAAATAAAGATGTCCAAGTAGACACCGAACGCGTTGAAGAATTGAAACAAAATATTTCTGAATCACTTGCAGCATATGACTTGGAAACTTACTTTGATACTGAATTCAAAATGTTTACCTATTTGGTATCCTTCTATCCGAATTCATACTTCAGACAGGTTACCTTGAATACAATTCAACCCCTACATGAATTGTACATAAAAGAAGCCAAGGAAGATCACTCAACCTTCAAACGTGAAGCGAATGATTTAAAAGAAATCTACCCAACGATGTTGAAAGCTTTAGTACATAAAGATTATGCGATGGCGCGTAAACAAGCCCGCATCTGGATAAACCAATTAATTCTTTATCAAATCAACAAATAGGAGAGAGACGAATCTTAAAAGGTTCGTCTTTTCTTATGGTATCAGCTTGTGTCGCACCTTGTTAGTTGAGCTCTTCAGAGCAGTCAGGTGTCCGCTTCAGATATAGTTTGTGTGATGTGCCATCACTACAACTATATCTTCCATCTTATGAGCGAGTTAATGCTTTAGCATATACTCGCTCAAATGTGTTAGAAGTCTCCTGCCTTAGCGCTCTGAATCACATCCTATAATCGGGTTCGCTCGACCAGCTCAAGTCCAATTCAGACTAACTTGCAGCTGATTGCATCAGCCACTGCATTAGTCCTCCAGCGTTGTTGAGCTGAACGGTCTCGCTCACACCTTGTTTAATCGGGCTCCACAAACCAGAAATGACTGCGTTTCAGATTAGTTTGCAACTGACTGCGTCAGTCACTACACTAATCTTCCAACGGTTCATTTCTACCGGTTTGTGTCGCACCTTGTTTTCGTTGAACAGGTGTTCTATAAATGGTATCCTTATCAATGAAACTATACGGGAAGGTGGCCTAATGATGGCATTGAATCAATTTACGAAGGGGCTTAATGATCGACAAAAGGAAGCTGTTGAGCATACCGAAGGGCCGCTATTAATTATGGCTGGTGCTGGTAGTGGGAAAACACGTGTTTTGACTCACCGCATGGCCTATATTTTAAGTGAAAAAGATGTGAATCCTTGGAATATTTTGGCGATTACATTTACCAACAAGGCCGCTAAGGAAATGAAAGAACGAGTTTCAGCTCTAGTAGGCCCGGATGCCAATGATATGTGGGTATCCACTTTTCACGCTATGTGTGTACGTATTTTAAGAAGAGAAGCTGAGGCAATTGGTTTTACAAGGTCCTTTACCATAGCTGATCCATCAGAACAACAAACCCTTATCAAACGTATTATTAAAGAATTAAACTTAGATAAGGATAAATTCTCTCATAAAATGCTGCTAGGGCGTATTTCTGATGCGAAGAATAACTTAATGCTACCAGATGACTACCGTCAAAATTATTCTGGATATATAGAAGATGTAGTGGCAGATGTATATGAACGCTACCAGAAAGGTCTTCAAGCAGCGCAATCTTTCGACTTCGACGATTTAATTATGTATACCGTTAAATTATTTGACCAACAGCCAGATATTCTGAAATACTACCAACAAAAATTTCACTATATCCATGTGGATGAATATCAAGATACCAACGAAGCCCAATATAAATTGGTCAAACACCTAGGAGGGTACTTCCATAATGTGTGTGTAGTAGGGGATGCTGACCAGTCTATTTATGGTTGGCGTGGTGCCAATATGGAAAATATCTTGAACTTCGAAAAGGATTATCCAAAATCAACCACTATCCTATTGGAACAAAATTATCGGTCTACTAAAAATATCTTGCAAGCGGCCAATAATGTCATCAATAAAAACACCTATCGTAAGGATAAGACCCTTTGGACTGATAATAACCAGGGTGAATTGATTTCTTATTACCGGGCGCAAAATGAGCGTGATGAGTCCAACTATGTCATCGGTAAAATTAAAGATGCTATCAAAGATCAAAACAAGCGTTACGGTGACATTGCCATTCTGTATAGAACCAATGCCCAGTCCCGTGTAATGGAGGAGAATTTGGTCAAGGCCAACATGCCTTACCGGATCGTTGGCGGTCTAAAATTCTACGACCGCAAGGAAATTAAAGACATTCTAGCTTACCTACGTCTACTGGCCAATCCGTCTGATAACCTATCATTTACGCGTATTATCAACGTGCCTAAACGTGGTATTGGACCAGGAACCCTAGATAAATTAAACACATTCGCCAGCCAGCAAGGGATTTCCCTTTTACAGGCGGCAACCCTAGTCGACCATTCACCAATCACTGGTAAAGGTGCTACGAATTTAAAGGCTTTCGGCAAAATGATGGCCAATCTCCAAACGCAACGCGAATTCTTAGCCATCCAAGACTTAGTCGAGGAAATTTTAGCGCAAACCGGCTACTTAAAGGACTTGGAAAATCAAAAAACACTTGAAGCTGACGCCCGCATCGACAATATTCACGAGTTCATTTCGGTAACCCAAGAGTTCGACAAACGTTGGGAAGCTGAGCAAGAAGACCGCGAACAAGCAGCGCAAATTGCGGCCCAAGAAGAAGCAGACCGGCCGACAGAATTACAAGAAGCCAACCTCAACCAAAGTGACGTGAATCCGGGCAATAACCCACTCAATCCAGATGGTACCTTCAATTTATTCGACCTTGAAGGGATTCAAGCAGAACTTGATGGTGTGATTGACAACAATCCGGCTGAAGATGATGCCTTGATGGGCTTTATCACGGATTTATCATTGGTATCAGATTTAGACAACCAAGAAATTGACCAACAAGGGGAATTGACCTTGATGACCTTACATGCGGCTAAAGGACTTGAGTTCCCAATTGTTTTCATTATTGGGATGGAAGAAGGCATGTTCCCACTAGCCCGAGCAGCTAAGGAGGAGTCGGAACTTGAAGAGGAACGACGACTTGCTTATGTAGGCATTACCCGAGCGGAAGAGAAACTATACTTAACCAATTCATTGTCGCGCTTGCTTTACGGGAAATACCAGTCCAACCCAGTTTCGCGATTTATCGCAGAAATTGATGACGAATTATTAGACGACAGCGAAAATGAGCGGTCTATTTTCCAACCATCTGGCGGCAGTCCATCAGACTTACCATTTGGTAGCAGCAGCTCATCAGGTTTCGGTTCATCATCTTCATCCGGCTCAGGATTTGGCTCAGGCGCAACTTTTGCGGCAGATTATGCCAGCAAACGTAAACGAGCGTCCAATACCTATGAAAGAGCCAATGCCAAGTCTTACTATGAACGCAAGAAAGAAGCGAAACGGTCAGTATTTGACCCAGTTACCGCTAATAAAGATATTAAAACAGTAGATGGTCCAGTAACCTGGGCTATCGGCGATAAAGCCGTCCACAAAAAATGGGGTGTTGGGACAGTTGTCAAGATTTCAGGTACTGGCAATGACCAAGAGTTAGATATCGCTTTCCCTAATCAAGGAATCAAGCGTCTATTATCTGCCTTCGCCCCAATTGAGAAACAAGCTTAAAATATACATCATGGAATAAAAGGAGATTGAACGATGACAAAGGATAACCAACAAAGTATTGATGTTGCGCGTATTGAAGCCTTAACCCATCTCTTGAATGACTATGCCTACCAATACTATGCCTTAGATAATCCAACGATTTCGGATACCGAATACGACAAACTTTACCGTGAGTTACAGGATTTAGAAGCCAAGTACCCAACTTTCATTCAAGCTGAATCGCCAACGCAACGGGTGGGGGACGCTGTGTCCGAAGCCTTTACTAAGGTAACCCATTCACAACCGATGATGTCACTAGGTAATGCCTTTAATTTTGAAGAAGTAGCTAAATTTGTAGCAGATGCAAAGAAAAATGTTGGCGACCATATACGCTTTGTATGTGAGTTGAAAATTGATGGTTTATCAGTAGCTATTCAATATGAAAATGGCCGTTATGTCAGAGCAGCCACCCGGGGGGATGGTGTTGTTGGGGAAGATATTACCAACAATGTTCGTACCATTAAATCAGTCCCTATGAAACTTCGTCAAGATATTGATATCGAGGTGCGCGGCGAAATCTACATGCCTAAAGATGCCTTTTTGGCCTTAAATGAAAAACGTGAAGAAGCAGGATTGCCAACTTTCGCTAACCCGCGGAATTCAGCTGCTGGGTCAATCCGTCAATTGGATTCAAAAGTCACAGCCAGTCGTAATTTGAATATTTTCTTATACTCTGGGGTCTTTTCTGATCAATTACCGATCAAGAGCCAACAAGACTTGTTCCAACATTTCCCAGACTATGGCTTGCGTGTAAACCCGCTAACCAGAGTGTGTGAAACTTTCGAAGAAATTCAAGCCTACATTGAAGAAATGACTGCTAAACGTCACGAATTGTCTTACGGTATTGATGGGATTGTTATCAAGGTAGACGATTTTAGTGACCAAGAAACTTTAGGCTATACGGTTAAGGCACCCAAATGGGCGATTGCCTACAAATTCCAAGCCGAAGAAGTGGAAACGACCATCCATGATATCGAGTGGACGGTTGGGCGTACAGGTGTAGTGACCCCAACTGCCATTATGGAACCAGTTTTATTAGACGGGTCAACCGTTCAACGGGCTAGCCTCCACAATATGGACTTGATTGAAGCTAAAGATATCCGCCTAAATGATACAGTGGTCATCCATAAGGCGGGGGATATTATTCCAGAAGTGGTGACGGTTGTTTTAGACAAGCGACCTGAAGATTCAACGCCGTATCCAAAACCAACGACTTGTCCGGTTTGCCATAGCGACCTAGTCCATTTAGAGGATGAAGTGGCCTTGAGATGTGTGAACCCAGCTTGTCCAGCCCAAGCAAAAGAGAAGTTGTACCATTTCGTGTCTCGAAACGCTATGAATATTACCGGTGTTGGCCCATCTGTCCTAGAACAAATGTATGACAAGGCCAATGTCCATAGTCCAGCAGACTTATACCAAGTCAAGAAAGACCAATTGATGGCCTTAGATAAAATTGGTGATAAGGCGTCAGATAAGATTATCCAAGCAATAGAAGATTCTAAAGAAAATTCCCTAGAGCGCTTATTATTTGGTTTAGGCATTCGTCATGTTGGTGCTAAAGCAGCTCGTCAGATCGCTGAAGTGTACCCAAGCATGCAAGAAATTATGACCAAGGAAATCTCCGATTTAACCAGTATTGAAGGGATTGGTGAAACCATCGCGGATTCCGTGGTTGCCTTTTTTGCCACAGACGGCGCGCGCGAAACCATTGAGGCCCTAGTGGAAAATGGCGTCAACATGCAGTACAAGGGGCCGGTTAAAGCAGAAGTTGAAGCCATCGATTCCTTCTGGGCCGGCAAAACAATCGTCCTAACTGGGAAATTATCTCAGTACACAAGACCGGAAGCTAAGAAAGCTATCGAAGCCTTAGGTGGTAACGTTACAGGGTCCGTTTCTAAGAAGACGGATATCCTAGTTGCCGGGGAAGATGCAGGGTCAAAATTGGCCAAAGCAGAAAACTTAGGCGTTACTGTATTTTCTGAACAAGACATGGTTGACAAGTTATAATATAATAGACTCTATGAAGTGCGTTTCGAAATAGCTTCTTTAGACGGACTACAGTCATCCTATCGGGCTTGAAAAGTTGAAACGACTTTTCTTGAAGCGCCAGAAGAAAAACGCGGACTTGTGATTGGGGAGAATACCAAGTTAAGAAAGGGAATGTCGTGTTGAAAATAAAAAAATTCAAAACATTATCCATATTATTGGTGGCGACGTTGGCCCTAGCAGCCTGTCAAAACGACCAAGCCGATTCCACTGAATCAGCGGGTTCAGCCAGCCAATCTTCATCTAGTAGTGAAGAACAACAAACAAGCCAATTGTCGACAGAATACTACTCGTCATACATTAGTGACGGCACTTACCAAACCAATTCTGCTTCAGGCATTACAGCGGGGGCGTCTTCACAAGCCAATGCGGAGAATTTAGAGCGCGGTTTGTATGACCTAGCCAAGAACATTTTTTCCACTGAAGACTACTCGCTCCAAGAAGGACAAGTCATCGGCGAGGATCAGACCTTGGCTTACTTAACAGCCCAATCGGACGAAAATCCAGATGGCCTAAATCCGTCCGGTTATGCATCGACCACTTTGGAAGGGTTTGAACCCCGCTATTTAAACACCCTTATGGAATACGATTTCGTTGACCAGGACGGGAATATCGCAGGGATTTCAATCGGTTTAGGGATGAACCATTCAGATACCTTCGCCTCTGATTCAGACAGCGAAGAAGTAGAAATTACATCCGAAGAGCGAATCGAACAAGGGAAGCAAATGGCTGAAACCATCGTCGCTGATATTCGTGAAAACGAAGCTTACGCAGACATTCCGATCCATGTAGCCATCTTTGAAAACGAAGAGTCTGGTGATTTAGGAGGCGGAACCTTCTCAACTGATGCCGTTTCATCAAGCGGCAACTCATTCGGTGACTGGTCCACTTATAATCAAGACTTCGTTGTTTATGACGTAGACGATGCACCAAATGAAGAAGATACTGTATCCTTCACCCGTTTCCGTGACCAAATCCAGTCCTTCTACCCTCAACTATCAGGTTTATCAGGGGTAGGATACTATCAAGATAACGAACTGCAAAACGTTAATATTGTAATCAATAGTCAGTTTGATGGTTATAGTGAAGTTATTGCCTTGTCTCAGCAAGCAATTTCAACTGCTAGCTCAGTATTCAATAACAATATTGAGATTCAAATTCAAGTAGTGACCGCTGACGGTGTACGCGCCTTATTGACGAGAAATAAAGATTCAGACACCTTTGACTATGTATTAGTCGATTAACATGTGTGATGTTTTGTGACATATCAATCTATTTTTCTTATTTGAAAATGGGGTTGTCAGCTGTTTGCTAGCTGACAGCAATAGGAAAAATGAGCAAATCGATAGGCAAGTTTTAGTATAAAAACTTGTCTATTGCCATTTATAAGCGATTTTTAACGATAGAAGATTAAAATTATAAAAAAGCTACTCATGTAACCTTAATTTACATTGTTGACTTGAGCGGTTTGTGCTAAAATAAAACAGGTAAAATAAGGCGAAAACTAAGCTGAAGAATGAAGGAGGAACCCGTTATGTCAATTTCTGAAGAAGAAGTTAAACGGATTGCTAAATTAGCTAAATTCAAGGTTGAAGATGAAGATGTCGTTCACTTTACTGAAGAATTTGGGAATATTTTAAATATGATTGAAGAATTACAAGAAATCGATACTACAGATGTAGCGCCTATGTTTTGGGCAGTCGATTTTGAAAACGTGATGCGCGAAGATAAAGTTGTGAAAATGCAAACGCGTGATGAATTATTTATCAACGCCAAAACAACAGTCGATGGCTTTATCGAAGTGCCATCAATTATTGATACAGATGGAGGCGACGCTTAATGGAAAAATTTACAGATACAATTCGCTCATTAAATGAGAAATTAGTAGCAGGCCAAGTGACATCTGTTGAACTAGTGGAAGAAGCTATCCGACGCATTAAAGCAGACAATGACGTTATTAACGCTGTGATCACATTAGACGAAGAAAATGCTTTAGCTAAAGCCAAAGCATCTGACGAAAAAGGTTACTCCTCTGACCGACCATTACAAGGAATTCCGATTGGATTAAAAGACAATATCTTAACAAACGGTGTCACAACTACAGCAGCATCTAAAATGCTAGCTGACTTTGTACCAATTTATGATGCAACAGTTACTGAAAAATTAGCTGCAGCAGGTGCGATTAATATTGCCAAATTAAACATGGATGAATTCGCCATGGGTGGTTCAAATGAAACGTCTTATTTCGGCCCAGTTCGCAATCCATTTGATACAGACCGAGTACCAGGCGGTTCTTCAGGTGGTTCAGCAGCCGCTGTTTCAGCTGGCCAAGTGATGGCAACATTAGGTACCGATACAGGTGGTTCAATCCGTCAACCTGCGGCATACAACGGTATTGTAGGAATGAAACCTACTTACGGTCGTGTGTCACGTTGGGGTGTTATTTCTTTTGCTTCTTCATTAGACCAAGTTGGGCCAATGACTCGTACAGTTGAAGATAATGCGATTATGTTAGAAGCAATTGCTGGTTACGATGACCATGATTCAACCTCAGCAAACATTGAAGTGCCTAACTATGCGGCCTCTATGAAAGATGGCGTTCAAGGGTTAACAGTTGGTGTACCGGTAGAGTTCTTCGGTGACTCAGTTGATGATCAAGTGAAAGAACAAGTACGCGCATCAATCAAGCAATTAGAAAATGCTGGTGCAACTATTAAAGAAATCAGCTTCGAAAACTTGAAATATGGTATTCCAGTTTACTATATCATTGCCTCTGCAGAAGCATCTTCAAACTTACAACGCTATGATGGTATCCGCTATGGTTACCGCGCAGAAAACTTCAATGATCTAGAAGAATTGTATGTCAATACAAGAACTGAAGGTTTTGGTGACGAGGTTAAACGTCGTTTAATGACAGGTACATTCTCTATCGCATCAGAAAACTTCGACGAATACTTCATGAAAGCTGCTAAAGTACGTATGTTAATTAAAGAAGCCTTCGACAACATCTTCTCTGAAGTTGATTTAATCGTCTCGCCAGTAACTACTGGTACAGCATTTAAATTAGGCGAGAAAAATGACGATCCAATCGAAATGTACATGGCTGACTTATTAACAGTTCCTGTAAACTTAGCTGGACTACCTGGTTTATCAATGCCTGTTGGTTTTGACGACAAAGGTCTACCAATTGGTTTACAAATCATCGGTAACCGTTTCGAAGAAGAAAAAATTTACCGTGCAGCTTATGCTGTTGAACAAGTAAACGACGCTTATACTAAACATCCAGCAGAGTAAGAGGGAGGAAATCGCATGAATTACGAAACAGTCATTGGACTTGAAGTCCATGTCGAATTAAAAACAGAATCAAAAATGTTCTCTCCATCTGCCGCTCACTTTGGAGCAGAACCTAACACAAATACAAACGTTATTGACTTCGGTTACCCTGGTGTCTTACCAAAAATGAACCGTCGCGGTATTGAATTCGCTATTAAAGCGGCCTTAGCCTTAAACTGTGAAATCAATCCAGTACAACACTTCGACCGTAAAAACTACTTTTACCCAGATAATCCAAAAGCCTTCCAAACAACACAGTTATGGCAACCAATTGGTGAAAATGGTTGGATTGAAATTGAAGTAAACGGCGAAACGAAAAAAATCCGTATCGAACGTCTTCACTTAGAAGAAGATGCAGGTAAAAACATCCACGGTGCTGGCGACTCACTAGTTGACTTGAACCGTCAAGGTACGCCTTTATTAGAAATCGTATCTGAAGCTGACATGCGTTCACCAGAAGAAGCTTATGCTTACTTAGAAAAAATCCGTGAAATCATCCGTTTCACAGGCGTTTCTGATGTAAAAATGGAAGAAGGGTCAATGCGTTGTGACGCCAACATTTCTTTACGTCCTTACGGTCAAAAAGAATTTGGTACGAAAAACGAATTGAAAAACTTGAACTCATTCAACTATGTTCGTAAAGGTCTTGCTTACGAAGAAAAACGTCAAGCACAAGTCTTAAACGCAGGTGGCGTAATTGAACAAGCGACTCGTCGTTACGATGAAAACACTGGTAAAACACAATTAATGCGTGTAAAAGAAGGGGCAGCGGATTATCGTTACTTCCCAGAACCAGACCTACCGCCATTTACAGTAGCTGATGCTTGGTTAGAAGAAATTCAAGCGACCCTACCAGAAATGCCAGCTGATCGTCGTAAACGTTATGTAGATACTTACGAATTACCTGAATATGACGCTCAAATCTTAACACAAACCTTAGAAATGTCTGATTTCTTTGATGCTGCAGTGAAAGCTGGCGCTGATCCGAAACAAGCTTCTAACTGGTTAATGGGTGAAGTGAATGCTTACATGAACGACAATGAAAAAGACTTAGACCAAATCGGTTTAACACCTGAATCATTGGCAGAAATGATTGGCTTGATTGAAGATGGAACCATCTCAAGTAAACAAGCGAAGAAAGTATTCAAAGCCTTAGCAGATAAAGGTGGTTCTGCTAAAGAGGTTGTTGAAGCTGAAGGGTTAGTTCAATTGTCTGATCCAGCACAATTATTACCATTGATTACTGAAATCCTTGATAACAACCAACAATCAATTGGCGACTACAAAGCTGGTAAGAAGAAAGCGACTGGTTTCTTAGTTGGTCAAATTATGAAAGCGACTAAAGGTCAAGCGAACCCACAAGTTGTTAATCAATTATTAACAGAAGAATTAGATAAACGCTAATTTTGAACAAAGATAAAACATGTCTGGTCCACCAAGTCGGTGAATCGGACATGTTTTTTTATTGTTAGTAAATGAATCGCAAAGTCTCTTGTTTACACTTACCCTCAAATACTCTGATATGGTCAGTTACCCTTTTTAACTGTTAAGGCATGCTAGGTAGTTCTAGGCTCAATCTTGCAAACCTATCTCACATACCTGAATAATTTAATGACCAACTTTAAAATCTACTATTTTTTAATCCGGATGGTAATATAAATTGGAAGCTTAAGATATATAATTGCCTAAAATTGGGGTAAAGCTAATTACGGTTAAAAAGTAAATATTGGCTATTTTTCCTAGCAAGTGCAGGGGTTTGACTGGGTAGGTTCAGGTAGAACAATTCGTAAAATTAACTAGTAAATATAAGCTAACAAAGGCTTGATACAAATCCAAGCTTTCTCTATGACTTGACAATGACCGTTAATGTTCGTATGCTTATAGGTGTTGAAAAGAGAATATGATTTGTTAGGCAGAGGCTCCTATACAAACACAGGCTACTGCCCAGAAACGTCCAGAGACGCCAATGGGTATAACAGGATCATCCGAATAGAAGGAATTTCTAACGTAGCTAACAGGAATGTTTACGTTGTATAGTGCTAAAACTCCACGAAAAGATCACGTAACAAAAATAGGTGTATACCCATTTTTGTTGTGGATATTTAGAGTAGGCTCTCGCTAATTTTAGTGGGGGCTTTTTATATTGCGACAAATCTTCATTTTAACAGGTATAAAATGAGGAGGTATTTTTATGGTAAAAAGGTGTATCATTTCTTAGTTGTTTTTATCATTCATTCAATGGTTAAAGACTTTCTTTGCATCCTTTCCAGAACATTAGGTGGCTGATTACAGTTTAGACTAATGTGAGGAAGTAGCATCGTGTGAAAGAAAGGATTGAATACAATGATGAATAACAGAGATAAATTAGGTTACTTTGAACTAGCTAGTAAACCTATTTTAGAAATAAAAGAAATTTTTAAAGTAAAAGTAGACGGATTTAAAGAAAACGAAGCAAATCAAATTAGAAATGAATACGGCGATAATGAAATAGATTATGGTACAGAGAAAAGTTTATGGCGCTATATCTTTGAGGCTTATTTCACGCCATTTACACTCGTATTATTAAGTTTAGCTTTGATTTCATTTTTAACAGACTATGTATTTGTAGAAGCTGCTGAACGGGAAATTCTAGGACCAATTATTATTGTGGTGTTAATTATCTTAAGTGGTACCATGTCTTTGATTCAAACTATCCGTTCAAATCAATCTGTAGAAGCATTAGAATCTATGGTCGAAGTGACATCGGCAGTTAAGAGGGAAGGTCAGTACCAAGAAATTAGAACGGAAGATATCGTAATCGGTGACTCAGTTCGGTTAAAAGCTGGGGATATGATTCCAGCGGATATTCGTTTACTAAACAGTAAAGATTTATTCGTATCTCAGACTTCATTAACAGGTGAAAGTCACCCTGTTGAGAAACGCGCACTGGATGAAATAGAGGAACCTACTACTGAAACAGATTATGCTACCCTAGTATTTACTGGAAGTGAAGTAGTGAGCGGTGTCGGTGAAGGTGTGGTGGTAAGAACCGGGAATAATACATTATTCGGTGGTATTGCGGATGCCTTTGCCAATGAACCTATCAAAACAAGTTTTGATGAAGGTATTGAAAAGACGTCACTATTATTAATTTGCTTTATGGGTTTGATGGCAGTGATTGTGATCCTCATTAACGGTTTAACAAAAGGTGATTGGTTACAAGCTTTACTATTTGGTATTTCCATTGCGGTAGGTTTAACGCCTGAAATGTTACCAATGATTGTGACAACAAACCTAGTTAAGGGTGCTAAAGATATGAAAAAAGAGGGTACGATTGTACGGAACCTTCAAGGAATACAAAACTTTGGTGCTATTGACGTATTAGTGACAGATAAAACGGGTACCTTAACACAAGATAATATTGTGCTGCAACACCATCTAAATATTGATGGGGAAGAAAGTGAACGTGTATTACGCCATGCTTATTTAAATAGCTATTATCAAACTGGTTTAGGTAACCTTATGGATAAAGCGATTATTCAAGCAGGTGAAGATGAATTAGCATGTGAAAAACTCGCTTATACAAAAGTAGATGAAATTCCTTTTGACTTCGAGCGTAGAAGACTGAGTGTAGTGGTTGAAGACCAAGCGGGTAAAACGCAAATGATCACTAAGGGTGCGATCGAAGAAATGTTGGCTGTATCATCTTACGTGGACTATGCGAGTGAAATACTTGAGTTGACAGACCAAGTGCGAGAAAAAGTATTAGCTCAAGTTGCTAAATTAAATAGCCAAGGATTACGTGTACTAGGCGTTGCCCAAAAAACAAACCCTAGTCCTGTAGATGCTTTCTCAGTAAAAGATGAAAGTGAAATGGTGCTTATTGGGTATTTAGCCTTCCTAGATCCACCAAAACCATCGACTAAGGCAGCTATTAAAGCTTTAAATGATCATGCAGTTAATGTGAAAATTATGACAGGTGATAACGAACTAGTGACGGTATCTGTAGCTGAGCAAGTAGGTATTCCTACAGATCACATTATTTCAGGTGATCAATTAGTGGATAAAACAGATCAAGAGCTAGGAGAAATTGCTGAAAAACACAGCTTATTTGTAAAATTAAATCCAACGCAAAAATCAACTTTAGTGACGATTCTAAGAGAAAATGGTCATGTGGTAGGGTTTCTAGGTGACGGGATTAATGATTCGCCAGCACTAAGAGCAGCTGATGTGGGCATTTCTGTGGATAACGCAGTGGATATTGCTAAAGAATCAGCAGATATCATTTTGCTAGAAAAAGACTTAATGATTCTTGAAAAAGGGATTCTAGCAGGACGAAAAGTATTTGGTAATACCATGAAGTATATCAAAGCGACTACTTCATCTAACTTTGGGAATGTATTCTCAGTACTGATTGCTAGTATCTTCTTACCATTCTTACCAATGCTACCTATTCAATTGCTGTTCTTAGGTTTAATTTATGAAATTGCGTCAATGTCATTACCATGGGACGATATAGATAAAGAATATTTACACCTACCTAAAAAATGGGCAGCTTCTTCCATTCAAAAATTTATGGTATGGTTTGGTCCAACAAGTTCCATTTTTGATGTCACGACATTTATCGTTACATTTTTCCTTATAGCACCAAGTATTGCTGGTGGACAATTTGTAAACTTAAACGAAGGTCAACGAGATTTATTTATCGCGATCTTTCAATCTAGTTGGTTTGTGCTTTCCTTATGGACACAAACGCTTGTTTTGTATACTTTACGCACACCAAAAATCCCATTTATTCAAAGTCGACCATCAAAAGTAGTACTTTCAATTACAGGTATTGGTATCTTAATCGGTTCATTTGCACCTTATACAGGGTTAGGTCACGCACTTGGCTTAGCTGCATTACCAATCCATTTCTGGGGGTTATTAGCCGTAACAGTCGTTTTGTATTTGATATTAGTACAAATCGTGAAACATATCTATGTGAAACGTCATGGCGAATTACTATAATGGCAGCTATTGATATTTGGAAAATAGCAAGAAAAAAGAGAGCGGCTGCTCTCTTTTTTGTGTCAATTTTATAAAGCTACCTGAGCAAAACCAAGGTGTGCGCGTTTTTCGATGGCTTTGGTAATTTGATAGGCAATTTCAAAGTCAATCATTCCATGGATCAAGGTACCGATACCGACTAAAACAATTAAAGTATACATGAAACCATCTGATGGTGGGACTACGCCAGCCGTAGTCAAAGCATATACAATCGCCACTTCGCCAAGACCGTGGATGGTGTTGATCACGCAGTTAAAGGCTGTTCTTGAGCCAATTTTTACCAGGGTATTTGGTGCTTTTCTTAGGTAATAAGCGCCTAAAGTTGCGAAAATTAAGTGAGTAAGGGCACGAGCCACGATAATGATTGGGAAACCTGCCATTAGAAAACCGATAGTAGTGCCGACTGCGACAATAGCTGCTGTTGAAGGCTTTCTAAACATGGACATGTCAACAGGGACATGAGAACCTAAGGTAAAAGAGGCAGGTCCAATGACGACTTTAAAGGGCATAATTAATGGAATAAAGATCCCAATAGCGGTAAGTAAACCAGTGATAGTTAAATTTTGTGTGCGCTTAGACACTTGATTCCTTTGCATGATAATTTCCTCCCAAATTTGTTGAGTTCATCATACGCAAAATTCCTTTAGGTGTCAAGACAGGTGTAAAGACTGACGGGGAAAATAATCTAAACTTTGAAAGTGTAAACTAAATACTTTCGTCTAATAAAATGCCAACAGCTTTTAAGTCGGCTTTAATGGCTTCAAATGTGGCTTCATCAGACGTTGTAATAGTGTGCAGGTGGATGCCGTTGGTTAAAGAAGAGAGCATGGTGCCAGTGGACTTATCCATAGCTGTTTGGAATTCCTTTATATCTTCTTGATTTTTGATTTGTAAGCTAGCTTTTAAAATACCGTAATAAGGGTGGTCTACCTCAACATTTTCAACGAAGCCACCATGGTTAATGATAATAGTTAATTCCTCAATAGCTTGGTCAGCTAAATGTTGGCAGACGATTTTGCCTCGGTAGCGACTTTCATCCACGCTTGTTGCCTTATCGGCTAAGAGATAACCTTGGTTACTGGCAATGATGTCATGGTGACTAGCCCGTAAAATAGCGACATCTCCTACAATAATTTGGCGGCTTACACCAAATTCTTTGGCAAGGCTAGTCGCCTTAAGGGGTGTTGTGGCTTGGTTCAATGTTTGTATGAGTAAGTCTCGTCGTTGGGTTGCTTTCATGGTGGGGCCTCCTTTAGATCTTTCGTTGATTATAGCATAGGTTTTCATCTGGCTACCAACAAGCTGGAGTTACGCACTCTTCCGGTAAGGGATGATCTCGATGTCTTTGAAAGCTTGACAATTAATGATAAGATAATAAGGAAGTTTTAACTTAAATTCAATACAAAATGATAAGGAGATAATTATGGCAAAAGTAGAAAGTTTTACCTTAGATCATGATGCAGTAAAAGCACCGTATGTGCGTGTTGCAGGTGCTGAGACAGGTGCGTTGGGGGACAAATTAAGCAAGTTTGATATCCGCTTTGTGCAACCAAACCAAGATTCCATTCCAACAAGTGCCATTCATACTTTAGAGCACTTATTGGCGGCTTATACGCGCGATTATTTAGAAGGGGTTATCGATATCTCACCAATGGGCTGTCGTACTGGCTTCTACATGATTGTTTGGGGAACACCATCAGTTGAGGAAGTGGCAACAGCCATGACAAAAGTATTGAATGATGTCTTAGCGGCTAAATGGTCAGATGTGCAAGGGACAGAACGCGTTGAATGTGGTAACTTCCGTGATCATTCACTATGGGGTGCGCAACAGTATGCAAAAGACGTTTTAGAAGCAGGGTTCTCAGTAGATCCATTCGAGCGTAAAGTCTTTAATTAGGGAGGTTTCTATGGATAAACAAGAGAAAATTAAAATTCTACAAGATGTCATCCAATTAGAAACACCAAACGGTAATGAAGAAATTGTCGCCCTATATTACAAGAACTTACTTGAAGCACATGGTATCGAATCGGAATTGATTCAATATGCGGATGGTCGTGTTAACTTGGTAGCAGAATTAAAAGGTCAAGAAGATGGGAAGATTTTAGCCGTATCAGGCCATATGGATGTGGTAGATGCTGGAAATCCTGACTTATGGACATACCCACCATATGGTGCTGAAATTCATGATGGTGTAATGTACGGTCGTGGGACAACTGATATGAAAGCTGGTTTAACGGCTTTAATTATCGCCATGATCGAATTAAAAGAATCAGGCCAAGTCTTTAGTGGGACAGTTCGTTTACTAGCTTGTGTTGGAGAAGAAATCGGTATGCTTGGGTCTAAACAATTAACTGACCTAGGTTATACAGAAGATATTGACGGCATGATTATCGCCGAACCATCAACTCCTTACTACAACACCAAACACAAGGGGTCAATCCAATATCAAGTCATTGCCCACGGACGTGCTGCCCATTCCTCTACACCGGAAAAAGGGGTTAACACCATTCAGCTGATTAACGATTTTATCAACAAGACCAATGTTAAGATTGATGAAGCGGCTGCGACAGCTGAAAACGATATGTTAGGTAAAATGTTGAATGTCTTCACCATGATTGAAGGGGGCAACCAAATCAACTCAGTCCCTGAATATACAGTCCTATCAGGAAATGCACGGACAATTCCTGAAGTAGGCAATGACGTTGTGGTTGGCATTTTCAATGACGTGATTGAAGATATTAACGCTAACGGTCAAGGTATGTTAGAATTGAACTTGTTACAAAACAACCAATATGCAGATGGAGATAATGATTCTGTATTAGTAGATTTAATTAAGGTAGAAGATCCACAAGCGGAAAACCGCGGGTTAAGTGGTGCTACTGATGGGTCTAACTTTACCAATGTAGATCACAAATTTGACTTTGTTATTTATGGACCAGGTAGGATTGATAGCGCTCATACCATAGACGAATCTATTGAAGTGGACCAATACTTAGCCTTCATCGATAAGTATGTGAACATATATAAAGGATACTTGAAGTAATCCTTTGGCTTTAAGTGTAAAATTCACTTAGATTATGAACCAAGAACATTGAATTTGGTAACAGAATGGATAAGCATAATGACACCTGTTTTGGCGATAAGATTGATACACTCATTTATTTGATGGGTTAAGAAAAACATTATAAAAAATATTTGATTAGTAACGCTGGCACTTGGGTGTTGGCGTTTTGTTGTTTTCTCAAGTATTTCAAGGGTATACATGGTAAAATGGTGGAGACAATGAAAAAGGATGATGATAAATATGAAACAAAAATATACAACGCCGATTCAAAAGAATGAATCTTTTGAGGGGACAATTGAAGACCTTACTTTCCAAGGATTAGGTGTGGTTAAAGTGGATGGTTATCCACTATTCGTAGAGGATGCTTTACCAGGTGAAGTGGGGACAATTAAGGCCATTTCTGTGGGTAAAAAGTTTGGCTATGGAAAAATGATGGAGCGAACAGTGGATTCACCGGACCGGGTAGACATTGTGGATAAGGTATCAAGCCAAGTGGGTACAATGCCACTACAACATATGACTTATGAAGCCCAACTTGCATTCAAACAAAAACAAGTGGAGAATGCTTTTAGTCGTTTTGGTCTAGCTGAAGGACGCGAAGTATTGGCTACTGTAGGTTCTGAAGATACTTTTAAATACCGTAATAAAGCGCAAATTCCTATCGGTATTGATAATGAAGGACAATTATATTCAGGCTTTTACCGGAAAAATTCTCATGAGATTATCCCTGTGGAAGACTTTAAAATCCAATTACCAGGCATTGATGAAGCCATCGCAAGTATTGTGGATATCTTTAACCAACATGGGTTAAAAGGTTATGATGAAGGGAAACACTCAGGATTAATCCGTAATATTGTCATTCGTAAGGGTTACTATACAAACGAGATGATGGTCATTATTGTAATTAACGGAAAAGATTTACCGAATGAAGACCAAATTGTAAATGAAATTGTTGAAAAATTACCAGAAGTTGTGTCTATTGTCTTGAGTTCGAATACTAAACAAACAAATGTCGTGATGTCAGGCAAACCACGTGTGGTATACGGTGTAGACAAATACGAAGATAAAATGTTTGATTTTACCTTTGATATTTCAAGTAGATCATTCTTCCAAATCAATACCCCTCAAGCGGAAAAATTATATCAATTGGCGATTGATGCGGCTGATCTAACAGGTGAGGAAACAGTAGTAGATGCCTACTGTGGTATTGGGACAATTACTTTGTCATTAGCGAAAAAGGCCAAACATGTATACGGGGTAGAAGTGGTAGGCGACGCTGTAAAAATGGCCAAAAATAATGCAGCTAAAAATTATATTAATAATGTCCATTTTGAAACAGGACAAGCTGAAACAGTTATGGGTGAATGGGTTAAAGCGGGTATTCAACCGGATGTCGTTGTTGTTGACCCACCACGTAAAGGCTTAGATGATACTTTCATCGAATCAACAATTGAAGCTAACCCAGAAAAGATTGTCTATGTTTCGTGCAATCCAACAACTATGGCACGAGACATCGCAAAATTCGTAGAAGCAGGGTATGACTTCGAGCAAGTTCAACCATTAGATATGTTCCCACAAACTTGGCACGTTGAAGCGACCTGTCGCCTAGTCAAAACTAAAAAATAAAAAGCTTATACAAAAGCCCAGTTAATAATGATATCCTCGCCATCTATTTCAATACTATCTATAAGAGAGTGTACAAGCTCTCTTTTTTTTATTAGGTCATCACTTTCTAATATCTCGCTAGCTTCTACTAAAAGCTTCTCAGCTTCATCTTGACTTAGGTTAGGTGTATCATCTGATTCAGTTACCTCTAACTCGTCCGTAAGCGCTTGTTTCTCGCTATTTAGCTTATCCATCCTAGTTAGCACGTCATCAACTGACGATGTTCCCATTTGATACAGGTCTAACAACCTCTCAACTTGCTTGTCTATCTCTTTGATGCGTGTTTCTATCGCAGCATTGCTGTTTTCTTTTTCAGGCTTATCTGATTCAATTTCTTTAATTAAAGTTGGGTCAAAAGCTAGTTTGTTAATTTCATCAAAAATAATCCTATCAAGGTCAACTGTTGCATAAGATTTATTCTTACAATTTGGGTCTATGATCATGTTCTTGGCACTTTTAGCCCTACTATAACAAGTATAATAAGGTCTATACTTACGGTTTTCGCCACGCCCTGAATAATTACCTTTGGCGAAATATCTAGCACCGCAATGATTACAGTAAACCAACCCTGTCAGTACATGTTTCGCTTGAAATGGGCGCTTTTTATTTTTGCCATCACCTTTATTCCAACTAATTTCATTGTAGCGTTTGACCGACTTATTAAATGTATCTTCATCAATAATAGCCTCATGCTTACCTTCGTATAGCTCGCCTTTCCATTCAATCTTGCCTGTGTAGATTGGTTGAGTTAAAGCGTTTCTTACAGTGGAGTGATTTACCCAACTACCATGTTTCGTTGTATATTTTTCTCGCATCATCTTTTGAATTCTAGCAATCGGCAAGCCTTTTTGAAATAACTCATGTACTTTTTTTACTTGCATAGCTTCATATTCATTAATTTGCAAGTAACCATCTATATAGTCATAGCCAATTGGATCATATCCACCGCCATGCCAAAAGCCTTCTCTAGCTCTTGCATCCAAGCCCATCTGCATACGTTCACGAATCTGTTCACGTTCTAATTGAGCGAATACCGATAAAATCCCAATCATTGCCCGTCCAAACGGGGTAGACGTGTCAAAGTTTTCACTCATACTAACAAATTCCACGTTATTTTTTAAAAACTCATCTTCAATTAGCAGCAGTGTATCCTTTTGAGACCGTGACAGTCTATCAAGTTTGTAGACCACTACCGCATTTACTTTCTTATTCTTTATATCTATTAGCATTTGTTTTAATGCGGGGCGTTCAGTATTCGCACCACTAAAACCGCCATCGGTATATACCTTGTAAACAGTCCATCCCTTAGCTGTACAGTAGGCTTTTAATCGTTCTTCCTGCTCACCTACTGAATAACCTTCATTAGCTTGTTCTTGCGTACTTACACGTACATATAACGCCGTTCTCATGTATATTTCAACTCCTATTTGTGTTAAAATTGGAGTACACAAAAAGCACACTTTTAGTGCGTTATTTTGTGACTTTCCATTGCCTTACCCTAGTGCTCGCCAAAGTCAAAGGGTAGGGCTTTTCTATTTACTTTTTTTACCTATTCAGCGCTAAAGAAAGCATCTGTCATACCATCAGTATATTTCAAAAGAATATCTTCTCCAATAGGTGCTACAATTGCGTATGATCCAGTTGTTTCACCGCCCGCATAGATTTCTGTAGCTACAATTTCGTTAGGTGTAAAGGCATATTCATTTTGCTGAACTTCTGCACCAGTAGAATCCACTGCAACGAAACCACTAATTAAGTATGGGACATCTGCATTATCAGAGTTATAAACGACATCGGCATCGAATATTACCCATTCTTGTCCTTCTGGTGCTTCAGCGTTAAATTCATTCCACTCAACTAATTGATTATAAGCTTCTTCTCCACGAACTAAATTAGATAGAGTGATATCTAGCGTACCTTCAACAGTGTTCGATTCATCATCAAACGCCGTTGTTTCAACAGTACCAGTTTCGCCAAAAGGCACAGGGTTTGAACGTTTGCCTAATTCAGAGGTAGAGTTATCTTGCTCAGAGGTTTCACTTGAAGCTTCATCAGTAGATGCGCTTGCATCTGATGGTGCCGATTCTTGTTCATTTGTACTGCCACATGCTGCTAGAGCAATTGCAGCTAAACCAACTAAAAATAATTTCTTCATAATTAAATTCCTTTCTTCTTCCAACACATGTTATAGTATCTTTGTACCCAGTAAGTCCTATCTCAAATCCCAACTTGAGATAGGGCTATTTTTATAAAACGACAGTTCCAATTACCTTAATATCATTAAATTCTCTAAATAGTAAATCTTCATATTTCTCATTTAGAGATACAAGTCTTAGCTTATCATCTTCTATATAAGCTTTCTTCAAGTAACTTTCCCCGTCAATAATAAATGCGCCAATCTGGCCACTTCTTAGCTGAGAATAATCATCTAATTTCTTTATAAACACGATTTCCTTATCTTTAAACATCGGTTGCATCGAGTCTCCGTTAACTTTTAAAACAATATCATAATGTTGTTCTGGCACAATTTCAGCGGGAATATTGATCGTTTCTTCTATATCTTCCACAAGCATTTCACCAGTACCAGCGGATAAGTATCCTCGCAAAGTTTCTTGAATATACTTTTTATTTTTGTAGCCATTTATTTGAACGACTTTATTTTGTTCTTTAAGTTGTTCACTAGCAAAGGAATAGACTTTCTTTTGACGTTTTGGTTCTAATTTATTGTATATTGTTGTAATTTCAAATTCATTTTCTACATTAGGGAAGAAAGTATTTATACTTACATTAAATATTTCGGCTAACTGAAATAGTACATCTTGATTAGTTTTTCTACTACCGCTTTCATACCTACTAATAGTTTGTCTTGTAGTCCCCATTTTTTCGGCCAAATCATCTTGTGTCATAAATCTTTCTTCTCTTAAAGATTTTATCTTTTGGCCAGTATATTTACTTAAGTCCATTTTTTTATAACCCCTTTCTTAAAATTATTATACCACTAATGTAACCGTATTGGAACTATTTTAGGTATAAAAATAAAACAAATGAAAACAATAAAAAACTTTTGGTACCTTTTGTTGACATGTAACCAAATTGGTGCTATATTAATCGTGTAACCAAATTGGTAACAAATAGATACGGAAAGGAGTGAACGTTTTATGCAAATTCTTTTGTACAACTTAAGAAAGCAAGCAAATAAATCGCAACAAGATATGGCTGACTTATTACATATAACAAGAACCAATTACGGCCAAAAGGAAAGAGGCCAATTACCTTTTTCTCAAGATGAAATGTTTGAAATTTCCTATTACTTTGGACTTAACATGGAAAAAATTTTTTTACCTCGAAGTTACCAAATTGGTAACAAAGAAAAAATATAGTTAGGGGTGTTCATAATGGTGATACATATCATGGCTGACGGAACGAAACGCCAGAGCGTGGAAGGTTACATAGTAAAGCTAAATGAGCGGACAGAAAAGGCATACAAGCTGTTAGCAAAGGAGAATAGAAAATGAACAACTTAGTAATTATGAAAGATAAACAGGCAGTAACTACTAGCCTGCAGGTAGCTGAAAATTTTGAGAAACAACACGGTCACATTTTGAGAGATATTCAAAATCTTAAGAAAGATGTATCCAATTTTGGAGAGATGTTTTTTGAAATAGTCACACCAGATGCTTATGGAAGAGATAGAAAAGCGTACTACTTAAACCGAGATGGTTTCACATTGTTGGCAATGGGCTTCACTGGTAAGAAAGCATTGCAATTCAAACTAGCATACATAAAAGCTTTTAATGAAATGGAAAACTATATCGAGACTCAACAACTACCGATGACGGCAGAAGACATCATGATTGCCACATTAGAAACTCAAAAAGAGTTAAAGAAACAGATTTCAAACGTTTCTAGTGATGTTGAGGGATTGAAAAAAGAGATTGATCTGAGTCGTAACCAAAAAGCTAGACTATCTAAATTGGTACGTAAAAATGCCATGCAGGCAGTTGGTGGGAAGAAGTCACAAGCTTATGAAAAGTTTTATAAAAAGGCTATTGCTGAACACTGGCGAGAAATTAAAAACTATTTTGGTGTTGCTAGTTATGAAGAAATTCCAAAATTGAGATTTGAGGAAGCGATGGAACTAGCAGAAATGTGGCAGCCGTCAATGGAATTGGCTTTTGAGATTATGAAAGCTGACAAACAAACGAGATTAGAGGTGTAAAGAATGAATTATTCAAGTAAGAAGTTTCTATATTGGTCATTCGTGACAGTAGCATATTTCATCGGTTGGGCATCAGCGATGGAATTTAATTATAACGATTTGATCGTAACGCTATTGTTTTGGGCAATGGTAGGAAATGCATATAAGACCTATCAATATGCAAAGACGGCAGATTTATTTATATGGATTGAGGAGGACTAAATGTGAAAACAAGAGCAATTGATTGGATCAAAGAGCAGCGTCAACAACAGATTGAAATATCAGTGAAAGCATATGCTGAAAGTGGCGATGTGGTGCATTTAGAAGATATCGAAGCAATCAATGAGCATTATGACGATATTTTAAAAGACTTACATACGGCACCTATGGTTCTCAAGGCACAAAATTATTCATAAAAAAAGCACCTACTGCAATAGGCGCTAAATAATACTAAAGTTAAGGAGAGTATACCATGCAAATTAAATTATTAAAAATGACAATTCGAAATTTCAAAGGCATTCAAGCTTACGAGTTAACACCAGAGGGTGAAACAGTAAATGTTCAAGGCGATAACGGTACAGGTAAGACAACGCTGTATGATGCATTCTTATGGGCTTTGTTTGGTAAAAACTCAGCAGACCAATCAGATAGCAAATTTGACTGGAAGCCACTTGATAGCCAAGGGAATGAATTACACCACCTAGAGACAGAGGTAGAAATCACCCTAGACATCGATGGCCAAGAAAAGAAACTAAGTCGAATGATTTCAGAAAACTGGACTAAAAAACGTGGATCTATCGAAGAAACGTTTTCTGGCCACAAGACAACTTTCAAAATTGATGATTTGTCAGTTAAGAAGAAAGAATATACCGAATATTTAGATGACTTAATTGGTGAAGAACGCTTTAAGTTATTAACCAACGTTAACTACTTCCCAGAAGTGCTTGACTGGAAGAAACGTCGTGAAGTCCTAATTGAAATGGTTGGAGATATTACCGATGCAGATATTATTGCTTCAAATAGCGATTTAAAGCCACTTACAGGACTTTTAAAGGGCAAGTCAGCAGAAGAACTAATGAAGCTAACTAAACAGCAAATGAAGCAAGCTAATGACGATATCAAGGCATTACCGAGCCGAATTGATGAAGTGGATAGAAGTTTGCCTGACTTAACTGGCTTAGATAGGAAACAGCTGCATGCTGATGAATCAGCTAAAGAACAACTAATCAGTCAGTACCAAGAAGATATCGCAAATATCAAGAATGGCGATGGTCAAAGTAAGTTGAAAAATGACTTGGCCAATAAGCAACTCGAATATCGTGAAGCACTTGCTAACTACAACGATAAGCAGAAAGAAGAAGTTTCTGGATTTGAAGAGATGCTGCAAGCTAAGCAAACTGAAAAAAATGAGTTAGCAATGCAGTTAACAGAGGCTAACAACAAGTTACAACAAGCTAACTTTAACCTTGAAAATGTCACAAAAGAGATTGAAGCCACAACAGCAGAAAAAGACCGCTTATCTAAACAATTCTTTGAGGTCAGAGATGAAGTAATGCCTAGCTTTGATGAACATCGAACAACATGTAAGATGTGTGGCCAAGAATTACCTGCTGATCAAATTGAAGAAATTAGAGCAAACTATCAAAAAGAAGTAGAAGAATTTAATCAAGATAAAGCTACAAAGCTTGAAGATATCCAAGTAAAAGGTAAAGAAAAAGCCATGAAAATCAAGGATCTCGAAGAAATGGTTGAAGCATTTGAAAAACAGAAATTGGATATCAACAGTGCAATTGGAAAGCTTGAAAAAGGTATTGCTGATTTAGATGAATCTATTGCCCAAATTCAAACAGAAATCAAATCTATTAAAGATGACCAAACACCGTTTGAAGATACTGAACTTGGTCAAAAGCTAACTAAAGAAGGTAAAGACATTCAAGCCAAAATCGATGCGGGTGATGCTAACCATGAAGATGATATCGAGTTATTAAACGAGAAAATCGACATCGTTAAGGCTGAATTACTCCTTATAAATGATGACCTATATAAGTTCACTACATATGCTAATCAATATAAACGTAAACAAGAGCTTATCGATAGCGAGAAAGAGATTTCAGCACACTATGGCCAACTAGAGACTCAACTTTACTTATTAGAAGAGTTTACAAGAGCAAAAGTTAATCTATTGACTGATGCAATCAACGACAAGTTTAAATTTGTGCAGTTCAAGCTTTTTGAAGAAAACATAAATGGTGGTTTAGAGGAAATCTGTGAGCCAACCGTTGACGGTAATAACTATTCAACAGGATTAAATAACGCAGCACGAATTAACGCAGGGTTAGACATCATTAATACATTGATGGGCTACTACAACACCAAAGTGCCAGTATTCATTGATAATGCAGAAGGTATTAACGAAATTATCGATATTGACACGCAACTGATTACTCTATCAGTTTCAAAACATAAAAATCTAAACGTAACGACTTTATAGGAGGCAAAGCAATATGACAAACCAACTAGTTAATCAAAATAATTCAGTTCAAGGACTACTTAAAAACCCCGCCATTCAAAAGAAATTCAATGACGTATTAAAAGATAAATCAAACAGTTTCACTTCAAGCTTAATCAGTTTAGTAAACGGTGATGGAAATCTTTCTGACTCAGAACCTATGAGTATCGTCGCTAGTGCGATGCAAGCAGCTCAATTAGACTTACCAATCGAAAAACAATTCGGATTTGCCTATATTGTCCCATTCAATGCTAAGAACAAACAAACGGGACAATGGGAGAAAAAAGCACAATTCATGCTTGGATATCGTGGATATATCCAGTTAGCACAGCGCTCAGGGCAATACCAATCAATTAATGTAATCAGTGTATATGATGGCCAACTAGAAAGTTGGAATCCACTTACTGAACAAGCAAAATTCGATCCTGACAATCAAATTAGTGATGAAGTTGTTGGCTATATTGGTTACTTTAAACTGCTGAACGGATTTGAGAAAACCACTTACTGGACTAAAGAGCAAGTTGAAAAGCACCGTATTGAAAACAACAAAGGAAAAGACAAGCGGAAGCTTACAGGTGTATGGGCATCAAACTATGATGCTATGGCGCAAAAAACAGTGCTTAGAAACCTTTTAAGCAAGTGGGGTATCTTATCCATCGAAATGCAACAAGGGGTGCTAGCAGACGATACAGTTAGCGATATCGATAATGATGGACAAATCCAACGAGTAGATGTGACTGAGTCTGTTGACGATGTACAAGTAGAGATTAATCAAAATGCTAACACAGAAGAATTAGACTTCAACCAGTCAGAAGATCCATTCCCAATCCAAGAAGAACAGAAAGCACCTAAATCAAACAACATCAAACCAAAGACCGAAACTACACCAGCAAGTAAAGGCTTTGAAGATATTGAACCTGGTTTCTAATCATGCTAGAAATTAAAACATTTGGCTCAAGCTCAAATGGTAACTGTTACTTGTTGAAAGACGGTGACAGCTACCTATTGCTTGAAGCTGGCATACAACCAAAAAGAATGCAACTAGATTGGTCAAAGATTGAGGGGGTATTGATAAGCCATGAACACCAAGACCACGCAAAGTATGCAAAAGAAATCATTAAGCGAACAGGAGCAGATTTATATTGCTCAGAAGGTACGAGCAGCGTACTCAGAGGTGTACCAAGCCATAGAATCCATGTGGCCAGTAGTAAAAGAAGCTTTAATATCGGTGGTTGGAAAATTATGCCGTTTGACGTTGAACACGATGCTAAAGAGCCTTTGGGTTTCCTCATCGAAACGCCTACTAAGCGGAGAGTACTGTTTGCAACGGACACCTATTATATTCGATATAAATTTACTGGCATCACTCATCTAATGATTGAGTGCAACTATGATCTAGACATTTTAGAAGATAACTTCTTATCTAGAAAAATAGATAAAAAGCAGCGTTTAAGAATCATTACAAGTCACTTTGAATTAAGTAATGTGAAGCAATTTCTAAAAGTTAATGATTTATCAAAGTTGCAAGAAGTACATTTACTGCATCTAAGTGACAGAAATTCAGATGCAGAGCAGTTTAAACGAGAAATACAGGCGATTGTTGGAGTTCCAACATACATAGCAGAGTAGGAGGTAGTTAAGTGGCAAATAGGAGAATGTTCGCAAAGACAATTATTGATAGTGATGTATTTCTGGATATGCCGCTATCAACCCAGGCGCTATATTTTCATTTAAGTATGAGGGCGGATGATGACGGTTTTATCAATAATCCTAAGAAAATATCACGAATGATTGGGTGTGCTGAAGACGATTTGAAATTACTCATTGCTAAAAAGTTCCTGCTGCATTTTGAAAGTGGTGTAGTAGTAATCAAACATTGGCTAATTCATAACCAATTAAGAAAAGATCGTTATACACCTACTAATTACCAAGATGAGTTCAAGCAGCTAGAGAAAAAAGAAAATGGATCATACCGAAAAAGTGAGGAAAATAGCGTCCCAACAAGGATTGACGTAACGCCAAAACCAAATGCCAACCAGTTGGCAACCACGTGGAAACCAATTGGCAACCAAATGGAAACCCAGGTAAGTATAGGTAAGGATAGTCTAGTTAAGGAAAGTAAAGACAAGGACAGTCAAGAAGAAAATGTCGTCATCGGTGCCATTGATTTTTACCAACAAAATTTTGGTGTCTTGAATCCTTACACCAGTCAACAAATAGTTGATGCGATAGATACCTTTAACGATGACATTGTCATCAAAGCTATGCAGATAGCACTAGACAACAATGCACGTAACTATAACTATGTTCGAGCCATATTGAAAAAGTGGTACGAAAACAATGCGACAACCATTGAGGATATTGATGCGCTAGAACTTGAACACAAAAATAAACAGGCTAAAAAGTCTTATAACAAACCACAGAAAGAATCTGTAGCACCTAAATGGCTAAGTAGTGATCAACGACAAAAGAAATATCAAGGTGATGTGGAAGCAGACGCACAAAAAGAGATGACTGATGACGAATTAGCAGCAATTGAGGAATTAAAAAAATCAGTATTAAGGGGAGAATAAAATGGCAAAAATCATGATTAGCTCAACAGCAGGAAAAGTAACTTTTGAAGCAGAAGAAATTACGCAAAGAAAGGTAATGCTGCTATTAAAGTTAATTGGCACTCAAGATGAGCCGACTGCAACCACTGACACAAAAGCTTTTGAAGAATATTTTGTTCCAGAAACAGAAAAAGAAGAAACGGAACATGACAAAAATTGGTACGAATATGGCGATTCGGTAAAAGTGGCGATTGATTGCCCTGCGTGTAAGACAAAAAGACAAGTTTATGGTCGATATGGAAATCGCTATACAAAATGCCCAGATTGTTTCACAAAATTACACAATGACCCCGCCACAGTTGAAGGCTTTGGAGTGAAAGACGATGAAGGTAATTTCTATTCAGCTAATTCTATTCACTACACAGATGATGAACAAAGAGAGTTAAAGAAGGTGCTTGGTAATGATGGCGAATAAAGAAATCATCATTCCTTACGAATTAATGGACCTGAATACTTATATCAACAATAACAGGGCTAATCGCATGAAAGGTGCTAAATCAAAACGAGCCTATACAAGGTTATGCGCGTTGTCAGTTAAAGCAGCAATTAACCAAGGTCTTGAAATCAAAGAAGATGAAATGCCTATTGATTTGCATTTTAAATGGTATGTGCCAAATAGGAAAAAAGATAAGGATAATATCGCCTTTGGTAAGAAGTTCATTTTGGACGGCATGCTGAAGGCTGGATTAATTGAAAATGATGGTTGGAAGCAGATAGGAAATTTTACAGATACGTTTGTAGTGGATAAAGAGAATCCGAGGGTAGTAGTGGAAATCAAAGGAGCAAACGAATGACAAAGATCAAAATCAACGAAAAGTATCGCATTGAAGTTGACCGGTACAACTACACATTAGTTGAAACTATTAAATACGTGAACAAAAAAGGCGAAGCTGATGAACGTGACAAACCACTTGGGTATTATCCATCATTAGAAAATGCACTTGTAGCTTTAAGCCGTTTAATGACGGTTAGAGAGCGAGAAACATATTCGCTAGACGAATACATTATCCAATCAATTGAATGCTCAAAAACAATACGTAACAGCCTTAAATTGAATGTTAAGGACTTGGAGGAACTAAAATGATGAATTCGGTGCAATTAATAGGCAGATTAACTAAAGATATAGATTTGAGATACACACAATCAGGTACAGCAGTCGGATCGTTCAATTTAGCAGTGGAACGAAACTTTAAAAATGCAGACGGAGAACGCGAAACAGACTTTATTCGTTGCCAGATTTGGCGAAAGGCAGCGGAAAATCTAGAAAAATTTACAAGTAAAGGCTCTTTGATTGGTATCGAGGGGAGTGTTCAGACTCGGAACTATGAAAATAACCAAGGCCAAAGAGTTTATGTGACTGAAATTAACGTAGACAACTTTACTTTGCTAGAAAGCAAGAAAGATAGCCAAAATAATAATGCTAGTGGCACTCAAAATAACGACAAGGGTGAATACAACCAACAAACACAAAACACCGAACAGGGGCAGTATGGAGCAAATAACGCTATTCAGTTTGGTGGGTTTGCGAATCAACAAAATAACATCAACGTCACAGATGATCAGTTACCGTTTTAGGAGGATAGAATATGAATTACTTATCAACTAGAGATTTATACAAATTACTGTCTTTTGAATTTGACATGACCCAAACCAAAATGCGTGAAGATTGCGAAGTAAGGATGTTCCTATGGCATAAAGACGAAGATATTAAGGATATGCTACCTAAAATTGACAAAGGATTAGCCCAGCTTTTTGGAGCTGACTATCGTAGTCCAGAAAATATCAGAAAATATGAGCGACACAGAGACATTGCACGCGATATTGACCCGAATATAATCGCTAAATATCGGGTTGAAAACGGCTATAGCATTAGTAAACTAGCAAGTTTAGCAGACATACCATACGAAACTGTCCGCAAAATAGAAAATTCAATTTCAGAGATTTCATCTTGGAGACAATATCAGAATTTAGCAGCGATTATTGGCAATGATTTATTAAAAGCTGATAGCAAGTATAAAGAGCGAAAAGACAAAAATCGCAAACCTAAAAAGCAATCAATAACATTCAAAAATATTGCGCAAAGAGGTTCAAAACTGAGTTGGGAAATGGGACATAAGGTAGTTTATTAGGAGGAGAAATGATGAATTTACAAGAAGAAATTTTAAAGATTAAAAATGAAATGATTGATGAATTTGACAAGCGGGTAGAGGCGTTGAAAGAAGAGGAACAGGAATTTCCACAAGATGGAGATGATTATTGGTCCATAAGTGAAACAGGCGAATATATAGGAGATAAATGGGATAGCCTCGATTTTGAAAAAGATATGCTCGAGATTGGCAACGTTTTTAAAACTAAACAACAAGCAGAGTTCGCAGCAGAAAAACTAAAAGTTGAGGCTGAGCTGCGGAAGTTTAGTAAGCCGTTTGAGATGCTTTCAACAAACTGGCTTATAGCCGAAGAGAAAGGTGGAACTATTGCAACACACTGGTCGTCGCACTCAAAATCTCAAGGGACGCTTTATTTTGAAAGCGAAGAAAAAGCCCGACAAGCTATTGAAACAGTCGGAGAAGACCGTATCAAGAAATACATTTTCGGAGTGGAGGACTAACCATGAAAATCGAAATTGAGAAACCAGTGATACCTAAATTTGTTGCTGATTGGATAGAGTCAAACGCAAGCGGTTTTAATATAAGGGGCATACTTGATGATATTAACAATTGGGATACACCAGACATTTTAAGCTGGTGTAGGAAAGTTGACGGTGAGCTGTCATACAAAACGCTAGTTACCGCTTACTTATATGGTTATGAAGTTGAAGAAGAGATACTTTACTACGCTAGGATGAAAGGTAGTAATTTGGTAATGGATGACATTTACACATACTGGCGCAAGGCATTAGGTGTTTCAAAGTTAGGGTTAGGTTGCAAACAACATGAGGACGTGCTTGTCAAAACCAAGATGACCAAAGAAGAATGGAACAAACTAGGTATCAACGACACCAATGCTGACTTTGAGGAGGTAGGAGAATGAAAGCTTATGTTCTTGGACTATATAGTAACGAAGATGCAGGTAATGAGTTAGTTTTCGCCAATACAGTAAAAGAAGCCAAGGGTAAGAATACCGAGTTAGACCCTGAAAGCTACATCGACTTGTACGCACATCGAGAAAAGGCGTTTGATGGCATGGAAAATACTCCAGAAGAAGTTATTTTAGAAAAAATGAAAGCAGAGGGGTGGCGTATCGGATGAATATGCGACCTAATAATGAAACGGGAGAAGTGCTAATAGGTTTATGTATATTGCTTGTACTTTTTGGAATGTTTTGGATGGTCACAGAGAATAGTCAAGAACTCGATATTTCTACCGCCAAACCGATATACCAACAACAAATCGGTGATGAAACCGAGCCAGATATTTTAATTATCTATGAGGCGGAAGTTGATGGGGTTAAGGTGTATCCGAGCGTTATTAAGGAGGCGGAATGATGCAATTAAAAAAATGTAAAGTGGTAATCAATAAAAAGGGCGAGCTGATTGAAGCTGACTTCTATGGAGTTTTTCAGAAGGCTTGGACTCATGGAGATAGTCCTTTAATAGGAGGTTTCAAGGCAGGGCAAATAGCTCACCCAGTTGCCGTTGTCGACTGGGGAGAGGGTCTAAAAGAAGTGAACATTGAAGATGTAAAGGATATTTGGAGAGGAATTTAACTATGACTAACAAAGTAACAGTATATTCAAAACCTGATTGCATGCAGTGTAATTTTACTAAAAAATGGCTGAAAGAGCGGAATATTCCTTTCACAGAATTAAATGTTAAAGAAGATGAAGATGCTCTATCTAAGATAAAAGAAATGGGCTATCAAGCGGTACCTGTGATTGTTACCGAAACTGAAAATTGGTATGGTTTCCAGCCTGACAAGTTGGCAAAGTTGGTGGAATAAATGGACTTAATAACACAAATACTAGTATTCATTGGTGCTTTTGCCCTAATCGTCGTGGTAGGTACTTTTGTAGGGATACTACTTGTTACGGTAGAAGACATCATTGCAGAGCGTGGGCAGGAAAGGGAAAGATCAAAATGGCGTACAAAAAAGTAACGGTAATTCAAGGGAAAATAGGTTGCTTAGAAATCGATGGGGAAAGTGCCTATGAGCAAGTAGATAGACAGGTTAAATCTAACAAACAAGATATCTATGTAAACGAGGATATCGGCAGTATGGTGACTGAGAGAATCATTAGGGCAAGTGATATTGAAGCGTACTATGTTAAGGATGTAATAAACTAGAAGGAGTGTTGGCATGCTATTTCCAGAAGTTGATGAAAAAGCTACAAAAGAAAAAGTGGATAGTTTACTAAAGAACTATCATAAGATTAGACGTCTGTCAGGCATGCCAATTGAGCAGAAGGTAACAGCAACATATAGCCTAGATCCGAAGAGCTTTACGGGTATGAATTCAAGCGAAATTGAGAATGGGACTATTAAGAAATTAGATGCAGTTAGCTTATATCGAGATATCAATGCTGCAATTAATACCTTGGATGTTTATTCTAGAAAACGCATATATGATAAGTACATCAATTCAACTAGGTTTTATGATTATGAGGTTTATAGCGCTGAAAACATCAGCGAAGCAACCTATTACCGTGAAGTTGGCAAAGCTATGATAGAATTTGCGGAAGCTTTTCAAAGTGGTAGTTTGCTAGTTTTTGAAAATGAGTGATTATTGAAAGATGTGTGATTGAGAAACATAGTATTATGCTAATTGAGATAAGTCGGTAAACTTATCTCGCCTCCTTTTTGGATCACCATTCCTGAGATAAACGAGTAAAGTCCTTGAGCCACGGAAATGGTGCAAGGCAAAAGTTGGGTACCTCCCGACTATATATAACAGTGACTATGCTTGGTGTGAGAATACAGCACGATTCTGTGGGTTCGATTCCCACAATAGTTATAGCAAGGCACAGCCAGCTCAAATAATGAAGCTCATTTAATCGTCACTGACTAACCTTGCTTATTGATTTATGCGCACTAACCGTCGGAACGTACCTACCAGACCAACCGACAGGCTGATGAGTAACCTTGAATACTAGGATCAAGCTACGCGGGTACTGGTTATGCGTATAAATGAGTAATAAAAATAACATCAATAGCTATCCAGTCTTTAAATAGACACACTTACGAGTGACGGGTGGCTTTTTTTAATACAACGAAAGGTGGTGGAAAATTGGCAAAAGAAAAGAAATTAACGTTAAAGCAGCAGCGTTTTGCTGATGAGTACATCATTAGTGGGAACGCTACACAATCAGCAATTGAAGCTGGATACAGTAAAAAGTATGCGAATACTAATGCAAGTAAATTACTACAAAACACTACAATCAAGCGTTATATAGATGAACAGCTTGAAATACTCAAAAATGAGCGTGTTGCTGACCAACAAGAGGTGCTTGAGTATCTAACATCTATTGTTCGTGGAGAACAAACCGAACAGACTTTAAGAGGTGTTGGTGAGGGCGCACAAGAAATTGATAACATTGACGTGAGCGCTAAAGATCGTATTAAAGCTGCAGAATTATTAGGTAAGCGCTATGGTATTTGGACTGATAAGACTGAACTAACTGGCGAGATTGATACAGAAATCAGCATCAAGATTGATTACGGTGATGATGGCGATGGAGATTAAAATTCAAGCAAACGCTAATTTCAAGAAGCCTGATCAATCTAAAAAACGTTACATCATCATGAAAGGTAGTGCTGGTAGTGGTAAGTCAGCAGATACGGCACAGCATTATATTTTGCGTTTAATGGCTCAAAAAGGGCGTAATTTGCTTTGTGTTCGTAAGTCGGACATAACCAACCGTGACAGTACCTTTGCAGAGCTTACAGGGGCTATAAACCGTATGTTTGGACGTAATGCCGACAAGTATTGGCGAGTAACTCAAAGCCCTATGAAGATAGAATGCAAGCTAAATAGCAATCAGATTATCTTTAGGGGTGTCAACGATGAAAAACAACGTGAGAAGCTTAAATCAATCACATTTAAACAGGGAAAACTAACTGATGTTTGGATTGAAGAAGCAACAGAAATAACACAAAGCGATTTTGAAATCATTGATGACCGTTTGCGTGGCCAACTGCCAAAAGGACAATTTTATCAAATAAGATGCACCTTTAACCCAGTTTCTAAAACACACTGGATTAAGAAGGTGTTTTTTGATGTTCAGGACGACAATGTTTTGACTCATCATTCAACATATCTGGAGAATCGGTTTATAGATGAAGCATACAATCAGCGTATGGAAAGACGTAAGCGAATAGACCCAGACGGCTACCGTATCTATGGCTTAGGCGATTGGGGTGAGTTAGGTGGGGTTATCCTACATAACTATGAGACTCGTGATATATCGCAAAATATCGATGATTATGATGATGTTTCAATTGGTCAGGACTTTGGTTTTAACCATGCTAATGCATTGCTTTTACTTGGTTGGAAAGATGGGGACATCTATGTTATCCGTGAGATCTATGAGCACGAGAAAACAACCGATGAAATTATTCAAAAAGCTGAGGGAATTATTCCTAAGAACAAAGATATGTGGTGTGATTCAGCAGAGCCAGACCGCATCAAGGAGTGGGAGCAAGCTGGATATATGGCTAGACCAGTTAAAAAGGAAAAGACCACAGATAAGAAGTACCAAGCCACTCAAATTGACTGGCTGAAACAACGGAACATCTATATTCATCCATCGTGCACTAACACTTTAAAAGAGATGCAACAGTGGAAATGGAAGAAGGATGAACGTTCTGGTGAGTATTTAGATGAGCCAGTACCTATCTTTGACGATGCAATGGCAGCATTGCGTTATGGAATTGAAACATGGCGTAAGCCAAACAATTGGCTATATTAAGGGGTGATAATTTGGACAATAAATATCTATTTAGTGATAACACGAAAGTGCTAGCAACAGCTTTAAATAAGGCGATTGATAATGATAAGCAATCTATAAATAAGGATAAAGCTAAGACAGGCGTTAACTATTACAACTATGAACATGACATTTTAAAGAACCGCATCTTTTACATTGATGATAATGACGTGCTTCATGAGGATAAAAACGCATCAAATGTAAAGATCCCGCATGCATTCTTTACGGAGCAAGTAGACCAGAAGGTGCAGTATTTGCTATCTAATCCAGTTGAAGCGACGGTTGAAGATGAGCAATTTCAGACGTATTTAGCAGAGTATTATGACGAAGATTTTCAACTATTCTTGCAAGAGGTTTTAGAAGGCGCTTCTAAGAAAGGGTTTGAATATGCCTATGCACGTACCAACACCGATGACAAGTTATGTTTCCAAGTTTCTGACAGCTTACAGACTTTCACTGTTGAAGATGATGAAGGCAATAAGCGCATCATTCGCTATTATGACAAGGATAAAACGGTTGAAGGTAAAAATACCACCGTAACGGTTGCTGAGGTATGGGACGAGGAGCAAGTCACTTTCTTTATCACTGATAAGAATAAACGTTTTGAATTTGATGATAGCCGTGAATTAAATCCTAGACCGCATGTTGTGGCTAAGGATGCTAAGGGTCAGTTATTAAAGAGAAGCATGGGGCAGATACCTTTCTACCGTTTATCTAATAACAAGCAAGAACGTACTGATTTAGAACCAATTAAAGCGTTAATTGATGATTATGATCTAATGGCTGCATTCTTGTCTAACAACTTACAAGACTTCTCAGAAGCTATTTACGTTGTACGTGGCTTTAGAGGTGATGACCTTTCTAAGTTACGTCAAAATATTAAGGCTAAGAAAACAGTTGGTGTTGGTGAAAATGGTGGTGTTGACGTTCAAACGGTCAATATTCCTGTTGAAGCACGTAAGACTAAACTAGAGATTGACAAGGATGCAATCTATAAGTTTGGTATGGCTTTTGATAGCACGCAGCTAGGCGATGGCAATATCACTAATGTTGTTATTAAATCAAGATACGCCTTGCTGGACATGAAAGCTAACAAAGCAGAGGTAAGACTTAGATCAATGCTTAAGTGGATTAATGAGCTGATTGTAGACGATATAAATAGACGTAATGAAACAAGTTACAATGCTAGCGACATTGAAATCACTATCACTAGAGAAACAATGGTCAATGAGAATGACATTTATCTGAATGAGAAAGTTCAAGCTGAAACACGAGAGGTTATCATCCAGTCTATTCTTGCATCAGCACCTCGTTTAGATGATGAATCAGTGCTTAAACTCATTTGTGATCAGTTTGAGCTCGATTGGGAAGAAGTGCAGCTATTACTTGAGGAACAAGGCTATACAACTGGCTTACAAGATGACACTGACCCACCAGAAGTAGGTGAAGATGATGCAACAACTGGACAAGTGGAATAAGGAGCTTGGTAGGCTATCCAAGAAGCGTTACAAGCAAATGGATAACGAACTATATAACGCTTATAAAGACGGCTTAAAACAGCTTAAATTGGAAATTAAGCAGTATATAGATGCTTATGACTCGCTTAGCTTTTCTCAAAGACTTCAAGTTGAACGTCAATTACAGGTTGCTACTCAGATTAATGACGTAGTCAATGAAATGGGTGGCAAAGAAGAGTGGTTGTTGCGTAGCTTTATATCTGATGAAGGTACTCAAGGTTACTTTGGTACATTCTATGCGCTTGAAGGCGCTGAAAATATTCAAATCAACTTTGCAATGTTGCCAGAGGATTACATTGAGGAACTTGTTAATACACCAGTAGCTGGTAAGAGGTTATCCACAAGGTTATACACAAACCAAAGTAAGTTGGCACAAGAAACCACCACTGCACTGCTTCAAGGTGCGTTTAGAGGTGAGGGCTATGCCAAGGTGGCCAAACGTGTAAGTGAGCTAACAGAAGCTAACTACAAGCAAGCTTTAAGGATAGCTAGAACCGAGGGTGGTAGGGTTCAATCAACTGCCAAACAGAAGTCTTACGTTGAAGCTAAGAACAAGGGTATTGACGTTCAAAAGAGATGGTTATCTACTTTAGACAAGAAAACCCGTCACTCGCATCAGCAATTAGATGGCCAGACGGTAGACGTTGAAGAAGAATTTACTGCACCAAGCGGGGCTAAGGCAATGGGTCCGAGGTTATTTCAAGAAGCCAGTGAAACAATCAACTGTAGGTGTACTACAATCACGGTTGTAAACGGCATCTCACCCGATTTTAGGAAAGACAACGAAACGAAGGAAATTGTTCAGTACAATAATTATAAAGAGTGGTTAGAGGCAAAAAATAAAACCTAGAACTATTTACTAGGTTTTTTTAAGTATTCAAGTATAGCTTGTTCTACCAATCTTGCTTGTGGAATCATGGTTTTTTCAGATTCCTTTTTTAACAATTCGATAGTTGTTTCTTCAAGCGTGAAAGTTACTCGCTTTTTCATGTTATCACCCCTTTACTATATAATACAATATAAGTATTGCATAGTAAACCATTAATTGATACAATATTAGTATGAATAAGTATTGTATTGGAGAGTGGTTACATGATCATTAATTGTGATAATTGCGGTAAAGAAGCATACAAAAAACCGTATCATGTTAAGAAAAACAAGAATCTGTTTTGCAGTCCAGTTTGTCATAATGAATTCAAGAGAAAGAAGCAATATGATCTAATGTCGAAAAATGTTGGTGCTGATTTTAGTTACTGGTTAGAAGAAAAGTATTGGGATGAAGAATTAACAACTAGAGATATATCAGAATTAGTTTATGGGAAGCGTACTAATTCACCTAACATAGCGGGGTGGATGGATAAGCTTAACATTCCAACAAGAGAACGAACTGACGCTGTAGCTTTGCAATGGAAAGATAATTACAAGCGTAGGGAAGTTCAAAGCGAATGGATGAGCGATAGACTGACTGGTAAACCATCACGTAGGCGAAGAAGTTTAAAATCTATCAGCGAAGAATACAAGGAACATGGATTGATAGTTATAAAGAGGCTGTTCGTTGATGGATATACTTATTTAGAGTGTGAGTGTGAGACGTGTGGTTCTGAGGTAGTTAAATCGTTAGGGAACATGAGCAAAGGTTGCCCTAGGTGTTTTAGTTCAAAGGGAGAAAAAGCTGTTGAGGAGTATTTAACAAGCGAAGCCATAGAGTTTATTCCACAATATAGGTTTGATGATTGCAGAAACAAAAATACGCTTCCATTTGATTTTTATTTACCTAAACAAAATATTCTTATTGAGTATGATGGTAGACAACACTTTGAAGTTGTAACATTTGGTGGTACAGAAGAAGAAGCGTTAATTAATTTTGAAAACATTCAAACTAACGACAAAATAAAGAATAAATATTCTAAAAAGAATAATATTAAACTAATAAGAATTCCTTATTGGGAAATTGATAACATAAAGCAAGTATTGGATAGAGAACTGAAATTAAGTCAAAAACAAGCACTTATCTGAAAAGGTAGGTGCTATTTTTATGCAATCAGTTAGGAGGCATCACAATGGCAATGACTGAATTTGAAAAGAAACTATTAGCCGAAGTTAAAGGCATTCGCAAGGAACTACACGACATGAATAAACCTGTTAAAATAAATAGCCACATTGACGGTAAAGACATAGTCAATGCAATTAATGAGAACACGCTAAACGTAATCAAGACATCAGGCGAGGCATGGAAATGATTAAGCGATGGCTATTAAAGGTATTAAACAGGTGCATTCTAGTGGCATACCGCTTGCGGTAGATTAGGAGCGTGGTCAATATGCTGAAAGATGCAGGTATCTAAATTTTGAATACGATGAAAACAAAAAAAGGAGAATGAATAATGGGAACTAAAGAATTTATTGAAAAGTGTCAACAATTGGTGGCTGACTATGCCAATGGCCATTTAGATGTAACAGATGATGCCAAAAAATTAACTGCTGATGAAGTGTACGTTGTTTGGTCGGTTAAAGCGTTACAGAATAGCAAGGCTTTATTAAGTACACCGTTGCCTGATGGTATGTACTACGAAGTTACTTATAATGGCGATGAAAATGAAATTTACTTCGATGCCTACAAGAAGTTTGAAAACAAAAAGATTGAATTATAACCATTAGCAAACGCTAGTGGTTTTTATTTGTCCGAAATGACGTTATAAACTAACTGGCTATCAGAATAACTAGCGAACCTTAAAACTTGAACTGACAAGAATAAAAAGAAAAAGGGGATATAAGAAGATGGATTTTAAAGAATTAGTTGCAAAGCATACAGGTGAAGATGGCAAATTGGACACAGAAGCATTTGTGAAAGAATTAAATACAGAAATGCCAAAGAATTACGTTCCAAAATCTGAGTTTAACTCAAAGAATGATGAACTGAAGGAAGCCAACCAGACCATTGATGGCCTGAAAAAAGCCAACACTGATAACGAAGAATTGCAGAAATCAATTGATGACTATAAAGCTAAAGCAGAACAAGCACAAGCAGAACTAGCGCAAACTAAAAAGGATACGGCTATTGAATCGGCTTTGCGTGAAGCGGGCGTTACAGACGTTGATTATATGCGATTTAAGTTAGGTGAGGTTGAAGTTGATAAAGATGGAAACATTGTTGATTTAGACAATAAAGTTAAATCTTTAAAAGAGTCTAATCCGACTTTCTTTGGAACAGACGATAATCCAGATGATAAAACGCCAACAGGCTATCAGGTCGTAGACAATGGACTTGATGAAGGTAAACCATCAGATCCGACAGCAACAGCAACAGCAGATTTTGAAGCAGCATTAGGACTATAAAAAGAAAAGAGGAAATTAAATGCCAAACGTATTAGAATATTCAAAAATTTTCCAACCGTCATTAGATAAGCAAGTCGTACAAGAATCAACTACAGGTTGGATGGAAGCAAACGCAAACTTAGTTAAATATAACGGTGGTAATGAAGTTAAACTACCTAACATTTTAATGGATGGATTAGCTGACTATGACCGTACAACTGGTTTTGTTGGTGGAGATGTAACACTAGAATGGAAAACATATAGCTTAACACAAGACCGAGGACGTACATTCTCAATTGATGCGATGGACGTAGACGAAACTAACTTTGTGGTAACTGCAGGTACTGTAATGGGTGAATTCCAACGTACAATGGTAGTGCCAGAAATTGATGCTTACCGTTACTCTAAGTTAGCTACATTAGCTATTGGTGCATCTCAAACACGTTCATTAGCTATCACAGCTGACAACATTGTTGATGAGCTATTATTCGACTTAAACGGTATGGAAGATGTTATCGGTGCTAAAGAAGTGGTAATCACAATGAATCCAATCTTAGCTGGTCAATTAGCTAAAGCTGGTAAAGATTACATTTCAAAAGCTATGCTTGCTAAGGGTGCTTTATCAGTTGAAGTACAATCATTTAACGATAATGCAATCGTAAAAGCACCTTCTAAGTTATTGAAAACTGCTTTCGAGTTTAACGATGGTACAACAGCAGGGCAAGAGACAGGTGGATTTAAAGCAGCAGCAGGCGCTTTAGATATCAACTGGTTAATCTCAACAAAAGATGCACCAATCGCAATCTCTAAGACTGACAAAGTGCGTACATTTGCACCAGATACTAACCAAAAGGCAGATGCTTGGAAGATTGACTACCGTAAATATCACGACTTATGGGTACCAGCCAGCAAGTTAACTTCAATTTACGCTAATACTAAACCAGCAGTATAGGAGGTGTAACCTATGCGTACATTTCAATTAGATAATGTGGTCAAGAAAACAGATAACGAGGTCAAGGCTAAGAAATACTTAGCCCTTGGCTTTAAAGAAATTGGTATTGAAGAAACAGAACAACAAGAACAAACTGAAAGCATCAACTTAAATAAGCTAGATGTCAAAGGTTTAAAAGAAGTTGCTGACGATCGTGGTATTGAATATGCTAAAAACGCCACTAAGGAACAAATGCTGGAACTTTTAGGGGAGTAGTCACTACTCCTCTTTTATTTTTGAGGAGGTTTAAGATGATTATTACTTTAGAAGATGCAAAAAAACTCAATCCAGATATTGAACAAGATGACCTAGATGCTTTTGAAACGAGTGTTAGAGAATTGACTAACAACAGCTTTCAAAATAAACACGTACGCTTTAAAGGTGTCGAGTTTGTAAGTGAAAGCATCATTCTCGTTAAGGAAGTCATCAGAGGCTTACGAGTTGGCGACACCATAGAAGTCAATTACAGCCATTATAACGATGGTTTGTTCACGGTGGCATCAATAGCTGGTAAACAGATTACAGTTGAAGGCACACCGTTTTTTGAAGCCAATTCAGGGCTTGCAATGGTGACTAAGGTGGAATACCCAGCCGACATTAAAAGAGGTATCAAGAAGCTGATTGAGTATGATGTGAAAATGGCTGATAAGGTCGGTATTAAGTCAGAAACAATTAGCCGAATGAGTACCACTTACTATGACGTTAACGGTTCTGATAATACAGACGGTTATCCATCTAGTTTACTATCATTCCTTGAGAAGTATGAAAAGATGAGGTGGTAGAATGCAACAAACTTTTACTATCCAACAGTTTTCTCAGTTTGATGACGGAATTGGTGGCTATACCGAAGAATGGGCTAAGTTTAAGACAGTCAAAGGCTACCTTGACCTAGTAACAGGTACAGACATTAATGCCGTTCAGAACGCAATTATAGAGCAATCAACGCATATTGTTATTATCCCTAGTTTTACAACAGGAATTACTGACAAAATGCGTGTAGTTGATGCTGATAACCGCTGGTACTCAATCACGTATGCTGATGATCCAGTTGGCCAACATCACCATAATGAGCTATACGTTAAGTTTGGCGGTGTTTTAAATGGCTAAAGGTTGGAAGTTTGAAGATAACAGTGCCAAGATAAAAGCGATGCTTGAATCAGCAAGTGAAGAAGCTATGGAATCAGCAGGATTAATGATAGAATCGCAAGCTAAATCCCTAGCACCAGTTGGTGATAGTGGAGAATTAAGAGATAAGATTAATCACACTGTAAGCCGTGAAAATGGTGTCGTGGTTGGTAAAGTTGGTTCGCCTACTGATTACTCAATTTATGTTGAGTATGGTACTGGTGAAATGGCCGAGAATGGTGCCGGTAGAAAAGGTGGATGGGTGTATAAGGCGCCTAATGGTAAATGGTATTACACTCGTGGCCAAAAACCTCAACCATTTTTAAGACCAGCTTTCAGACGTAACAAAAAGAACATTCAAGACATTGTTGGTAAGCACTACAAAGCTAAATTTTAGGAAGTGATGAGTTGATAGAATTTCTAAAAGAATTAAATCAACAATTTAGATTAGTCGTGCCAGAATCGTATCATGAGCGAAATAATAAGGCTACAGTCGTCTATCCATACGTTACCTATGACTTTGACAGCGAAGCCATAGAACGTAATGTAGACGGCTTTTATGTTGATGTAGATATCTTTGATAACAATTCAAGCTATATTGATATCTTTCAAATCGAAGAAGCCCTTAAAACTCATTTCAAAGATAATCGTAAATTGACGGATGATTTTTTCATCCGTTTTAATTTTTTGCGGTCTAACAAGATACCGACAGGCGACGACAATATTAAAAGACGTAATTTGCAGTTTTACTGCAAGATTGATTGGAGGAATAAATAATGGCATTAAAAAAGACAGGCTATAGCAACACTACTGCTAAAAATTATTTGATTAACGCTGCAACTATCTACACAGGCGTTAAATATGACGGTGAAGCGGGTGAATTCACAGGTACCTTGCACGGCGCTACTAGTGGCGGTGTAACACTAACAGTTGAGCAATCTTATCGTGATATCGAAATTGATGGCACTTTCCACATGAAAGTAAAAGGAAACAAGGTGCTAGAATCAGCAACGGCAACTGTTACAGCAAACATGAAAGAGTTAACTGCTGAAAATATCCGTAAATCGTTAAACGGTAGTATTCGAGAAGTTGTAGTTGGAGAGGCGCCAGTTGGCTATCAAGTCATTGAAACTAAGCGCTATTTAGAAGATGGTGACTACATTGAAAACATGGCCATTGTCGGTACTTTAAGTGGTACAGATAAACCCGTTATCGCAATTTTAGACAACGCCATTTCAACTGGCGGACTTGAATTAGGTACAGAAGATAATAACGAAGCGGTAGTAGAACAAACTTATGAAGCTCATGCGACTGTTGAGCAATTGGACGCAGATCAATACCCATGGAGAATTTTATTCCCAACGGTAGAGGCGTAGTATAGCAACCAGCTGAATAATAGGAGGACTTTAGATGACATTAGAAATGCGCGAACTTAAGGGTGATGACTTATTCACCCTTTTATCAATTGTAGGTAAATTAGATATTAAAGATGAATTTATGCAGTTATTTGAAGATAACAGCAAAGCTGATGTTAAACAGCCAACTGATCATCAGAAAAAAGAGCCTACTAAGGCTGAAAAAGCTAAATTAGAAGCTGAGAAAGCTAAACTTGAAGAAGAAGCTGAAAAGCGTGGCATGAAAGCAATGGCGAACATGTTACAAAAAGTGTTATTAAATATCGGAACGATTAAGAAGGATATTAATAGCTTGCTAGCTGACTTAACTGGTCAAACAGTTAAGGATATTCAAGAGTTAGGTTTAAAAGAGTACACCGCTTTAATCGTTGCATTCTTTAAGAAACCAGAGCTTGCTGATTTTTTCTCATCTATCGCATCATTAATGTAAACGATGGTGGCGAATTTGAACTAAAAGATACGCTATTTAAACGCTATGCTAATCCGTTAGACCTTATGAGTACATACTCATTAGAAGGTTTAGCGGATTTTATTTTGCAGTTATACGATGAAGAACGTGAAGAAGATCTTTGGGAAACGTGGCTACACAAAGAACAAAAAGACGACTTTAAAACGTTTAAGAAAAAATACTTTAAACAAGCTCATAGAAATAAACCTAAGGCGCTATCGAAGGAGGAAGAAGAACGCAACATTGCTAATGCAATGAGGTTCATCAAGCCTACTAACAAAGGTGGTGAGAACGAATAATGAATGAAATTTTTAAGTTGTTTGGGACAATCGGACTGAACAACAGGGAAGCAAACAAAGGTATCGATGAAACAACTGGTAAGGCTCAAAGTGCAAGTGGAAAGATCGCCGGATTCTTTAAAAAGGCAGCAGTGGCCATTGGTACCGTATTTGCTGCAGGAAAACTAATTGATTTTGGTAAAACGGCAGTAGAAGCGGCTGCAGGCGCTAAGGCGATTCAAGCGCAATTTGAGCAAGTATTTGGCGACATGCAAGGCGATGCGGGCAAAATGATATCCTCGATGGCGGATGAGTTTGGCATGGTGCCAACTCGATTGAAACCATCTATGACTAAGATGACATCGATGTTTAAAGGCTTGGGAATGGATACCGAAGAAGCCATGACACAGGCGAGTGATGCAGTACGCTTATCAGCGGATGCTGCTGCTTTTTATGATGTGTCTTATGAATCGGCTAACCAATCGCTAACATCCTTTATTAAAGGTAACTATGAGGGTGGGGAAGCCATTGGTATTTTCGCCAATGAAACCCAAATGGCTCAGTTTGCTATCCAAAAAGGACTTGTAGGATCTACCGCTGAATGGTCTGCACTAGATGAAGCCACTAAACAAGCTACACGTTTAGAATACGCCCAAAACATGCAAGAACTTGGTGGTGCGACTGGACAGGCTAGCCGTGAAGCTGATGGCTTTGAGAACGTTATGGGTAACGTCAAACAAGCATGGCAAGACTTCCTTGCACTTGTAGGTGGCCCAATTTTAGAACCTGTTGTAACAGCCTTGCAAAAGACAACCGAATGGCTACAACAAGCTGGTGGAAAGGTACAGGAGTTTCAAGGTTGGCTTGCCCAACTTAGAGATGAGGTGGCCAATTCAACGGCATATCAGTCCTTACAAGACGTTATAGGCGATTTAGTCGATAAGTTTATGGAGCTAAAAGAAAGCTTTGGAAACAGTCAGTTATTCGCTGATATGAAACAAGCTTTAAGCGATTTAAAAGATACTATCCTAGAAATTGACTTTAGAAAGCTTATTGATGATGTTTCAGAGTTTCTTGACAAGTGGGGACCTTTGATTGCTGGTATTTTAGGTGCAGTTGCAGCATTTAAAATTATTTCTGGTGTGATTCCGATTGTTGTTGGTGCTTTTAAAGCATTCTCAATCATCAAGTCATTAATCACTAGTGTAGGGCTATTACAAACGGCCTTTACATTCCTAGCACCAGTAATTGGGGCTATTAGTTGGCCAGTGGTAGCAGTTGCAGCAGTGATCGGTGTGTTAATCGCCGCTGGTGTTGCATTGTATAAGAATTGGGATGAAATAAAAGCTAAAGCAACAGAAGTTTGGGGCAACCTTGTTACCTTCTTTAGTCAGACTTGGGAATCCATTAAGACTAATGCAAGTAGTGCGTGGGAAGGTATTAAAACTTACTTTAGCAATCTATGGACATCCATTAGCACAACAGCAAGTGACGCTTGGAATAGTCTTGTAACATGGCTTACAGGTATTTGGACAAGTATAGTCACAACCGCTCAAAGTATTTGGCAAGGAATAGTAAATGTATTTACATTCGTTTGGTTGCTTGTTCAAGAGGCGTTTAACATTGCTTGGACACTCATTTCAAGTGGTTTATATGTGATTTGGCAAGGTATCGTTATAGCAGCATTAGCTATATGGCAACCAATCGTGGCTATTTTCACCACGGTTTGGAATATGGTTTCAAGTGTGTTTACAACTGTTTGGAACACAATTACGTCATACTTAACCACCATATGGCAAGGTATCATGACGGTTGCAATTGCAATCTTTACACCCATAGCTAATTTCTATACAGCTTTATGGGAAGGCGTTAAAGCCGTAGCGTTCGCCGTGTGGGATGCTATTGTTAGCTATTTAACCGCTAGATTCACATTAATCTGGACAACTGCAACCACAATATTTAATGCGGTTAGAACTGTAATAACAACTGTTTGGAATGCTATTAGTAGCGTTATTTCCACTGTCGTTAATGCAATTGTTACAGTGGTTTCTACTGGTTTTAACAACGTTAAAAATGGTGTGACTGTTATATTTAACGCTATCCGTTCAGTTGCTTCTAGCGTTTGGAATGCTATTAAGACAGTAATTACCAATGTAGTAACCAGCATTAGGAGCGGTGTGACAAGCGGCTTCAATGCAGTTAAATCAGCAGTAACAAGCATATTCAATGCAATCCGCTCAACTGCATCTAGTATTTGGAATGCAATCCGCTCAACAGTAGTTAACATTGCAAATAGCGTTAAATCAGGTGTATCTGGTGCCTTTAATAGCTTACGATCAACTGTTGCAAGTATTTGGAACGGTATTAAAAATGCTATTACAACACCAATTAATGCTGCTAAAAATGCAGTTAAATCAGCTATTGATAAAATGAAGAGTTTCTTCAATTTTTCATGGTCACTACCCAAGTTAAAAATGCCACACTTTAGTTTTAGCGGTAAATTCTCACTTAATCCGCCATCAGTTCCTAAGTTTGGGGTTGAATGGTATAAAGACGGTGGTATTTTAACCAAGGCTATGGCGTTTGGTATGAATGGTAATGACGTGATGGTAGGTGGAGAAGCTGGTAAAGAAGCAGTTTTACCTTTAAACCGTGAAACGCTTGGCGGTATCGGTCAGGGTATTGCTGATACTATGGATATAGGTTCAGAACAGTTAGCTATGTTATTGCAAGAAATCAAAGATGAATTGCATAACCTTTTAGAAAAAGACGATACTGTTGTCATTCAAGTAGACGGAAAGACAATTGCTAAAGTAACTAAAAACCCAATGGATGATGAACTAGGTAAGAAATCTAGAGATAAGCAAAGGAGGCTAGCAAGTGATTGGTAATCAACATATTAGAAATTTCTATTTCAATGGCAAAAGCACAGAAGAGTTAGGATTAGTTCTGAATTATTTCCGTGTAAAAATGCCGTCGAAATCCAAGAACAGAGTCCCTTTGCCTCATACGAATAAAACGCTAGATTTCAGTACCATATACGGTGAACAGCTATACGGTGACCGAGTGATAGACGCGAAAGTAACACTTCCAGAGTTTGAGTATCTTAGCCATAGTGATAAGTGGTCTTTCTGGACACAATTCACTAACTGGCTAATGAGTACCACAGAACGATCATCTCTAACCTATTCGATGATGCCAGAGTATTACTTCATGGCAGAAGTTGATAATGCGCCAACCTTTGAAGAATTTGAATTCTCTGGTGCTATGAGTTTTACATTCTCATGCTACCCATTTAGAGTTTCAAGTCTTCCTGAAGGACATGATCTAGTAGCATTTATGAATACGAAATTAGATGTAAGACAGCAAACTAATTTCACTTTTAAATCGTATTGGAATAGCTTTAAAGAATTGAATGTGGGGGATTATGCCACTTATGGAGCTTGGGCGACACAATATTATGACCCGAACTCGTCCACTGGTGGGGGAGATAAGATCAACCCTGGTTTTCATGGGTACACCTATCCGATTGTCGATAAGATTACAGCCGCTGAGTCTGACCTACGGCCATCCAGATATGCTTACAAGCTATCGAATAACGATGGCTGGCTACTGGAGCAAGATATTGTACAAGCTCAAACTGAGTACCTAGATGTAGTTGTGGTTAACCCTGGTATTTCTGATGTTGCACCAATTATCACAACGAATAATTCAGCAACTATTGTTAGAGATGATGAAATTTATAACCTGCAACCTGGCGTATATGAGACAGAACAATTTGTTTTGAAGTCCGGAGAAAATCATCTGAAAATGTACATTCCTGATGTAACGCTGAATATAGACTTCAATTTCCATAAGGAGCTGATTTAGGTGTATCAAGTTAAAATATATGATGGTCCTGATGATGCTACAGGAATTACTATCCACACATACCGAAGTGGACGAACAAAACTGGAAAATGGAAAAATAAATCAAGAAGTAGGGCTAATCCCTACTTTTTCTTTTTCCTTTTATCCTGATAACCCAGCTTTTGGAAAGGTTCAACCATACAGAACTTTGATAAATGTATTTAATACCAAAACCAAAAAGATGGAGTTTGAAGGGCGGGCGCTAGACTATTCTGACAGCATGGACGTTGATGGCATAATCTTGAATGATTTTAAAGCGGAAGGTGAACTTGCTTATTTAAATGATAGTGTACAGGCACATGTTGAATTTAGAGGAACAGTCCAGCAAGCTCTAGAAACACAAGTTAATCGCCACAATTCGATGGTTGAAGATTATAAATATTTTAAGGTTGGAATTGTGGAAGTAGAAGATCCTAATGATTATCTGTACTTTTATCTAAAGCAAGATGAAACTACATTAGACAGTATCGAAAGAACGCTTATTGATAAATTGGGTGGGGAGTTGCGTGTTCGTAAAGAGGGTAATGTCAGATACCTAGATTATTTAAATTTTGATGGCGATTTTGGAACAACTGAAATCAGACTAAGAAGCAATTTAAAATCTATGAGTCGTGATATAGATCCAACTGATGTAATTCCTAGACTGATCCCACTAGGTACCAGGATTGAAAGTGATGATCCGGATGCTACAGATGCAAGTCAGCAACGTATAACCATTGAAAGTGTGAATAATGGACTGGATTATATCGATAATCCAGAATTAATCAAACAATTCGGTGAAAAGTCCGTGCCTAAAATTTGGGACGATGTAACGACACCTGAAACGCTATTAAGTACTGCTAAACGATTTATGGAGAACCAGAAAACGGCTTTAGTGCAGTACGTTGTTGAAGCCTATGATTTAAGCTTAATTAATCAGAACATCGATGCATTCGAATGTGGCTGGTACTATCATTTGGTTAACCCAGTTATGGGTGTAGATGAAACGCTAAGAATTATCAAGAAAACCATTGATATTAACGCACCTGAGAATGATAAATTTGCTATCGGTAATTTATTTGAATCGTACACTGATATCCAGTTGGATCTTCAAAAAGAATATAGTAATGTCGTTCAATTACAGCAGGCAATAGCAAATGAAGCCAGAAAAGTAAATAACACCGTTTCAACGTTGCATCAAACTACTACAGCGCTGTCTGGGAAATTTGAGAAGTTTGAGAGCGAAAAGGTTGTCTCTATCGAAAATAGGATTAAAGCCCTTGAAGAAGCAAAAGTTACACCGCCTGGTGATGGTGAAGTAGACTCAAACGGTTATGCCACCAGTCGTGTTTTCCCAGTCGACTACACGCTACCTGGCATCAATTTCTTCGTACGATCAGGTAAATCACCGGGCTCAATTGAGTACGATATGACGTACGGTCCTAGAGATGGTGTGCTGCATAGCGGTCAGGATATTGGTACTAATGGCGATAGAAACTATAAAGCCCACGCAACGACTGATGGTGTTGTCCGTAAGGCTGAATTTATGACTGGCGGGATTGGTAATGCGGTGTACGTGGAACATACTGGTGACAAGTATTGGTCAAACTATATGCACTTGAAATCGATCAGCGTATCAGTTGGTCATACGGTTAAAGCTGGTGACGTGATCGGTGTAATCGGTGGTACGGGCGGAAATTACGCACCGCACTTACACTTTGAGATTAGTCCAGATGGAAACTTCCACAGTGGTGGAAATACAGTCAATCCGCAGTCATATCTTGGTATTACGGCAGACAATACAACAACTTTACCTAGACCAGTTTAATGCTGGTCTTTTTATTTAATTTAAAAGGAGCTGATACATTTGGCAGATGAACAATACATACCGATTAGCGTATTAAGGGAGTATATGCCTAAATTAAAGGACGAGGATTTGAAAGAATTAGGTCCAATTGAATATGATCAAAGCAAAGTGCCGGAAGTATCTAAGAAGCATGCTGAAAATGTACGTAGAAAAGTGTACTTACCAGATATGACTGAATCATTTGCAAGAGGCGTTGAATATGCAGGTTTGATTGCTAGTAAGAGCGAATCCTTATCTAACGCTACAAAAGAACGACAAGATACATTAGAAATTTACAACAATCAAGTTATCCAAGAAATAACTGACAAAGATGTCTTCAGCGCACCAGAAATAATTGCTGCTAGAAGTGGTGAATCAACTTTAAAGGCTAGATTAGACAAAGACTTGGCACAAACGAAGCAAAGGTTTGAAGAAAACCCTAATCCATCAATCGGGAAAGGTCCGAAAGATACAAGACCGGTTATCACCTTTATTACAGATGACGCTCGTCGTCAAGATATAACGATATTTAAAGACATGTTTCAACGAGTTGGTTTACCGGTATCAACTGCCGTAACACCGTATCGCTCAATAAATACACCAGACTACGGAAATGTGTATTTGACGGTAGATGAGATTAGAACTCTACAAGATGAATTCGGCTGGGAAATTGTATCTCATACTTGGAATCACGAAAGGCTCACAGAAATAAGCGATGAACAATTAGATTTCACGCTTAAAGAAAGTAGAGACTGGTTAAGAGATAATGGGTTTAAAGGCTATGAATATCTTATGTATCCATTCGGATTGTATGATGAACGTGTTAAACGGGTTACAGCCAAATATTATAAAGCAGCTAGAACAACTGCTGGACTTTGGGGCAGTGTTATCAATGAGTTTCCAGTCGCTTCATACCAGCTTTCAACACGCTTCTTCTCGCAAACAGTCAGCTTAGACATTTTAAAGGCAGATGTAGATCGACTTATAGAACGTGGCGGATGGCTAAATCTTTTCTTTCACTCGTGGGAAATTGACGATTGGAATCGGGAAGCAGATTTTGAAGAATTATTGAATTATGTTAAAGGCAAACAAGATTTAGGTTTACTGGATGTTATGGGGTATAAAGATACTTATGAACGATATGGAAATATTATCGACCAAGCATCTTATGTCGATAAGAATGACGACATGTTTATACTGCAACAAAATGGGGATATACGTACGAATTTTGGTAAAACGAAAAAAATTGCCGATAATTCATTAAACAATTATAGTTTACCTAATGAATTTCCGATAGATTGCACATCCTATATGACTAGCACACGTTCTGAAAACGGTTTTCCAACACCAGCAGGAACTTTGGAAACAATTTATTTCAATCCAAACCCCAACGAACCAACAAATACTAGATATTGCAGACAAACGTATTATCCTTACAATAGCAGTTTGGTATATACGAGGGGCTATCTTGCCAGTGGATGGACAGCATGGGTTACTCCGGGAGGGGGAACATCAACCGAAAGTCAATTCGCAATTATTACTGGCAGTACCGTCAATGGTAACACTCCGCCAAATGAATTCCCTGCAAGTAAACTCACTTTATACAGTATAGGTACAAACACACCCGGTATGCCTGTAACTATCGGTGGTATATTATCTGTGTATAAAATCAGCACATCTTACAGCTTCTGGTATCAAGAGTATAAAGCCAGTGGTGGGAACAGAAAGTGGCGCCGATACGCAACATCTGAAACCGCTTGGTCCGCATGGCAAATGATTGTGGCCGATTATGGTGGTGCTAGACCCACAAATGTCGCCCCGGGGTTCATGTTTTTTGATGCCACGATTGGCAAACCTATTTGGCTTAAAAGTGAAGGTGTGTGGGTAGATGCAAACGGTGTTACAGTGTAGGCCCAAACTGCGCATGAAATGAAAATAAAATGAAAAACGAAGGATAGTCAATTTGGCTATCCTTTTTACCTTGTTAAAAATAGAAAGGAGCGTGAGAAATGAAGAAATTTAAAGAGCATGTAATCTACTAATTTTTAATGGCGTTGTTGTTAAGAACGGCAACTAAACTCAAACTACACAGATAAAGAAAAAGGAGATTTATATTATGACAACATTCTACAATCAATCAGCTAAACGTTTTTACTTTGACACACCTCAAACAGACAAATTGCAAGCTTTTGCTGTACAAAATTCAACAGGAGTACTAATTGACGGAACTTTTACAAACACCAGTTCAGAGGATTCTAAAATCACTATTACGCTTAACGGTGCTGATATTTTGTATGAAAAAGCAATTTCGGCAGGCGATAATGAGGTAATTCCATTTAACATCGTGCTACAGGCTGGCGATATCGTGTATATCAAACAGTCCGTAGCTAATGCAGTCAACGTGTCCCTTAACGGATCAGTTGGGTAACAAGTGAACTAGCGCTCAATAAGTTGGGCGCTTTTATTTTTATTTGAAAGGAGCGTGAGAAATGAAAAAAATTAAGGAGCACTTAGTCAACTACTATTTCTCATATTTGTTGTCTTTTACTTCTGTGGCGTACGGTTGGAAGTTAGTTATTCATCCCGAGATTTTGCAAACTTACAGAGTCTATCAAAAAATTCGAGATGTGTTCGACCACCGCTTTATAGGTGTTTTTTTCTTACTATTAGGAGCGTCCTATGCAATTGCCACTTTATTTGACTTCAAAAGAATCAAACGGTTATTGCTACCGATTTTCAGCTTTATTTGGACATTCTTTGCCTTTAGCTTCATATTATCAGAGCCACCAAACACCGTGGGAATACTAACCCTGTGCGTGGCGTTTATAGGTTTTGGTGTTTCGTTGAGGGGTGATTTTAAGGATGGATGATTTAAACCCACTTTTGATTGCCATTGTACCAGCTTTTTTAACCTATCTTGGTACGAGGTACAAGTTCCAAAATGAGCGTGAGCAGTATGCCAGTAGTGAGTGGAAACAACTGTACGAAGAAACAAAAGAACGAATGGACAAATTACAAAGTCAAGTAGAAATGCTAAGTGAGCAAATGGCGGAAATGAAATCTATGCACGCCAAAGAAGTTGAGAAATTGGAAAACCAAAACACTGAATTAAAAGAAGAAAATCGGCAATTAAGAGTAGAAAATGGAAATTTGAAAAATCAATTGATAGAAAAGGAGCGAGGTAAATAATGGACATTTTAAATTATGTCGTACAAGAAGGACTGGTCATGATACCGGTCCTTTTTATTATTGGCGAGATTGTTAAAGGGACAGAATTGCTATCAAATAAATGGATACCGTTAGTAGTATTGGTAATCAGTATGGCATTTACGCCATTGGTGTTAGGTACTTATACAGCGGACACCATTGTGCAAGCGGTGCTAGTTGCAGGCGTAACGGTGTTTGGTAATGAGTTGGTTAAACAATCAAGTAAAGGAGAGGTTAAATAATGTCTTACACAATCCAAAAAGATTTAACCTTAATTAACAAAGGAACAAAAGGCCTAAACAATCCACAATGGATCATTGAACATTTCGTGGGTGCCGCTGGACAAGCTTGGGGAAATGCTAACTACTTTAAATCAGTTTATCGTGGAGCATCAGCTCACTACTTTGTTGACCCTAATGGTATAGTTCAGGTAGTAGAGGACGATACACCAGCATGGCACGTTGGTGATGGATTCCGTACTGGTAAGGGCACTTATAATGGCTATCACGGCTATGGTGCAACGAATAATAACTCAATCGGTATTGAAATGTGTCAAGATACTTCAACGGGTTCTGATGTTTGGCATTGGGAGTTCGACCCTGAAACTATCAAGCGTGCTAAGTGGCTAACTAAACAATTACAGAAAAAACATAATATTCCCGATGAGCGTGTAATTCGTCATTATGATGTTTCTGGTAAACTATGCCCGGGTAACTGGCAATGGAATGATTGGAAAAAATGGCGTGAATTTAAAGTTGAATTGGCGGGTTATAAAGTGGCGCAACAAGCTACAAACATCACTCAAAATGATGGTTATGTATCTGTAACTGCTAAAATGCACACCGTACAAACTGGTGAAACATTAGGTGCGATTGCTAAGAAATATGGTGTAACAGTTGATAACTTGGTTAAGTGGAACAAGTTAGAGAATCCTAACCTTATTTTCCCAGAATCAAAACTGTATGTGGCTAATCCAGCAATTACTACTTCAACTGGTCAGCAGCTACATTTACCAGCAAGCGCTAAGACGTGGCGAGTGTATAACGCAAGTGGTCCATATACTAGTAACTACGCTATCCACCAGTTAACACCATCCAACTTCGGGGGTTTAACCTATGATATTTTAGGTAACCCAGCGCCACACGTTTACTTAATTAAGACTAGTGTTAAGGGCACAGTAGCTATCTATGCCGGACCGGGAACTGGCGCTACAATCACTGGTAAAGGCGGCAGCATGGCCAACACAACTAAGAAACTATACTTACCCGCAAGTGCTGACACTTGGCGTGTATATCGTGTTAAAGGACCTTATACTGTCGGTAATGAGATCCATCTACTAACACCTAAGAAGTTCGGTGGACTGACTTATGACATTGTTGGTAACCCAGCGAAAGATATCTACTTAATTGACACAGAAGTCAAAGGACGAGTAGCGGTATATGCTGCACCTTCAACTGGTGCTGTAGTTAAATAATTAATTAAATCAAAGCCCTCACTGCCTGTTTAGGTGGTGGGGGCTTTTTTTGTGTTTCCTGTTATAATATACTCGGTGATAATATGAAATTAATATCTAAGTCAATGGTAGATACCAATTTTAGTATTTCAGAATTTTTAGATAAAAAAGGATACGAATATAACAGTGATTACATCTGCTTGACCAGCTATAAAGATAACCGTGTGTACATATTACTAGTTGACGATTCAATCTACACAATTATGATCATGAACGGAAACAGATACATCTTTGAAATGGAAAACGATATCTATGGCGTGATGGATGAGTTCAAAAATGAGATAAACTTATTAATCTAGTAATACCAACCGTTTAAGTGACATGTTTTTGAGTGTACTCAAGGCATGTTGAGACAGTGATACTACTTGAGAAGAAACGTTAGTTTCGCAGAAGTAGATCTCCTACCCATGCACGGATTTTCCAAGAAGGCAAGCAAAATGAGCAAGCTGAGTGGCTGAAACATTGTATGTTTAACGGTATAATTCATGAGGGAACAAAGCGACTTCATTTACAAGCTGTCAGCTAAGGAAACCTAGGTATTGATACCTAGGAGGAATTAGCG